>CAYHRX010000424.1:0-3564 GCA_964359075.1 uncultured Chitinophagales bacterium | reverse complement strand
CAAGCCTCTTGCTCATTTCCTCCATTGGTGGAAAGTAGCTATTCTTCTGGGGTGGCTCAGTTGAACCAGACCGAGCCTTCAGGTGCCACTGGAATTCGTAGATCCAGTCGTCCATATTCTCGGCGACGGCGTCACGTATCGTATCGATAGATTGTCCCTTGAGGCTGCGGATTTCGATGAGGATCTTTCCATCCTGATCACACAGGCGAATGTTCCCTTCGATCGATTTTGGACTATTGTGCAACAGGTGTGTGTGACTCCAGAGTGAAGTAGACGGACTCCCTCGGAACTTCAGTTGAGCGAGATGGACGGGCAGAAAGATTTCCGTGTTGTCCCGGGATGCCTTCGGGAGAGCATCAGAAAGAACCTGCAAGCACGAGTCCAACACTGCTGGATGAATAAGATACTCGGATGCTTCGCTCTGCAAATGCTGTGGTACCTTCACCAGGCCGATCGCCTCTCCATCCTTACGCCAGATTGTCTCAATTCCCTGGAAGGATGGCCCGAACTGAAGTCCACGCTCGCTGAACGTTTCGTAGCACTTCGCCTTTTCCGAGGTGCTTTCACACTGTTTTTGCACCTGACTGATTTCGATGTTGTTCGGAGGGTGTACGGGCTGCTCGCTGCGCAGCTTTCCGGTTGCATGGAGCATCCACTGGTCTGTGCTCTTTGGCTTCGCGTGGATACTGAAAGAAGAGGTCTCGGGGTGGAATGTAGTTTGAATCGTTGGTGCTTCTCCGACCTCTGGAATAAAGAGGGCCTTCAGGAAATCGACTTCCTCAACTACGCAAATGCCCGCGCCAAAGACCTCCCGTGCTGCGGCAAGAGCAATTTCGATATACCCGGCTGCCGGAAAGACAATGTGCCCTTGGACTCTATGGTCATTGAGGAATGGGAATGCGCTGCGACTGAGCTGTACCCTCCACGCGGGGTAGGCGGTCTTCAATCGTTCGCCGAGAAGTGGATGGCTCACAAGTCCGAGCCGCGCTGCCTTTGCAGTCTGACACTCATGCCAGTATGATTCGTGCTGCCATGGATACCGCGGCAACCGGATCGCCCGTGGTGCCTTCGTATACGACTTCTTCCAATCCACTGGATAACCGGCGGTGTACAGTCCACCCAGAGAGCTAAGCATCACCAGCTTCTCATCTTCGTTACGTCTCAGAGCAGGAAGGACGACGCATCGCTTGTCCTTCGCCCGCCCACATTCGTTCACGTAGCCGGCAAGCACCGGATGTGCGCTCAGCTCGACAAAGAACCCGTGTCCCTCCCCAATCAATGCTTCGATGCCAGAGCCGAACCGGACGGTGCGACGCACGTTCTGCCACCAATAGGCCGCATCAAGTTCCGGGCCGTTGGCAAACCTGCCAAGGACAGTAGAGAAAAAAGCCTTGTCGGCTTTCTTCGGTGTGAGGCTATCGAGCGACTTCAGAAGCTCGTCGCGCACCGGTTCCATCTGTGGACTGTGGAACGCGTAGTTCACTTTGAGGAAGCTATTAAATACCTGTCTCTCCTCCAAAACCTTTGCCAGCAACTCAAGTGCATCGGGATCACCTGAGAGGGTCACGGATGATGGACTGTTGACGGCAGCAATAGCCACACGGTCTTCATATCCATGGATCAGTTCGGCAGCTTCCATCTGGCTCAGGCCAACGCCAAGCATCTTCCCTTTGGATGAGGTGAGATCCATGGTGCGACCGCGGTGGTAGATGACCTTCACAGCCTCTTCCAAAGAAAGAATCCCGGCGATGTACGCGGCTGCCACTTCACCAACACTATGGCCGATCACCGCATCAGGCTCAATACCCCACGACTTCCATAATGCTGCGAGACCAACCTGAAGGGTAAAGATGGCCGGCTGTGCGATGGACGTCTCCTGCATCCGCGAGGCGTCTTCGCTTGCGGTCAGTTCCTTGATCAGCGACCATGGCGCGACCTCGGAAAAGAGCGCATCGCATTCTTCAACTGCCGTGCGGAACACAGGTTCCTGCTCAAAAAGCTGTCGCCCCATCGCCCACCACTGTGGCCCCTGTCCCGAAAACACGAACGCCAACCTTGGCTTGGAACGAGAGGAAATGACACCAGTGCGAATCCCAGGCCGGGTGTCTCCGTTTACGAATGCTTCGAGGTTCTGGACGAACTCATCTCGCGTGTGGGCAACAACGGCAAGGCGATGATCATGATGTGTTCTTCGCAGCGCGAGGTTGCCGCCGATCTGCTCAAGCGAAAGATTGGCGCCGTTCTTAAGCCCTTTGATGAAATCTGAATGACTTTGAGCAAGAGCTTTCAGCGCCTCAGGGCTTCGCGCGGAAAGTGGCAGTAGTCGCGCAGCGTCATCGTCTTGCTTCGAAGGAGCCCGGCGTGTTGTTTTGGTTCGCACCTCGCTTAGAAGAATGTGCGCGTTCGTGCCGCCAAACCCGAACGAGTTTACTCCTGCAATCAGCGGTGCACTTTCATGTGGCCACAGGCCGAGCGTTGTTTGCACCCTGAGCTTGAGTGCTTCAAAGTCGATGAGCGGGTTGGGCGTGTTGAAGTGCAAGCTCGGCGGAATCTGACGGTGCTTGATGCAGAGCGCCGCCTTGATCAGTCCCGCCATGCCGGCTCCCGCTTCAAGATGCCCGATATTGGTTTTCACAGAGCCGATAGCACAGTAATCTCCTACGGGACGTTGTGCCGCGAGCACTTTGCCAAGCGCGTTTGTCTCGATGGGGTCGCCGACGAAAGTCCCGGTGCCGTGGGCTTCAATGTACTGTACATGCTCTGGCGAGATGCCGCTGGTCTTACAAGCCTCTCGCACCATCGCGGCCTGTGACTCCTCGTTCGGCACTGTAATACCGTTGGTGCGGCCATCCTGGTTTACCGCCGTGCTGCGGATGACAGCGTACAGGGTGTCGCCATCTTCCACTGCTCGCGAGAGCGGCTTGAGGAGAACAACGCCCACGCCTTCGCCGCGAACGAACCCGTTGCCACTCGCGTCGAACGCCTTGCACCTTCCATCAGGCGAGAGCATATTGAGCTTGCAGAAGCCGATGTACGCCTGCGGTGTGATGATCGCGTTCACTCCACCAGCAAGCGCCATCTCGCTCTCGTTGTTCCAGATGCTGCGACATGCGAGATGCACAGCCACAAGCGACGATGAGCACGCAGTATCGACAGCCAGGCTTGGGCCTTTCAGGTCGAGGGCGTAGGAGATGCGGTTTGCCGCAATGCTCATTACGCAGCCGGTCGTCGTGTGGGTCTCGATCGCCTCATGGTCGTCGTGCGTGGATTGAATCTGTGCATAGTCTGTTGTGGAGATGCCGATGTAGACACCGGTGTTCGAACCAGTGAGTCGTTGCAGCGGCTGGCCGGCGTCTTCAATGGCCTCATAGGCGGTCTCAAGCAGGAGGCGTTGCTGTGGATCCATGGATGCAGCTTCTCGCGGCGAGATGCCGAAGAACCCGGCGTCGAACTTCTCGATCCCATCAATGAACCCGCCCCACTTGGCATAGGTCTTTCCCTGTATGCCCGGTTCAGCTTCGTAGTACGCGCGGATACTCCAGCGGTCGGGTGGGATCTCCGTTA
>CAYHRX010000423.1:0-3565 GCA_964359075.1 uncultured Chitinophagales bacterium | reverse complement strand
TCTGAGACACTCACGACGTCGTTTGAAACAAAAGCAATGGTGAGCGCTGGTTTGTCTTCGGCGTGAGGCTTAAGCCTGGCATTAGCCTCCAACTGTAGGTTGAAGAGGTTCTCATTGCCGTTCATGCGAACCATCGAATAATCCACAAATCCATTGACATTGAAGACGAGCCCGGATTTTGGATATGGCTCCCTTGGCGTTCCCATCAGCGGAATTCTGACCAATGGATGCAAAGCCTTCGAAAGACCATCTACCAACGTTGCTGAACTGAGTGCTGGATCTGTGGGTGCGCTCTGGCATCCAAGAATAGTTGTCGCGATGACAACGACGACTACGAATATTGAGCGTTTCATGACTACCTCCGTTTTTGAATGATGATCTATTAGTGGATTTGAAGTCTGAGCATTTCGATTGTTTTTTGTCAATCAATGTTCGCGGCAGGTGACACTCGCGGCAGTTCGAGCCACATGCTGCTCAGTTCAACGCTTGCGAGCGTAATCCGAAATCTCAGATTGAGGAGCATTCCATCACTCCGACCGTCAATTTGAGAGCGCTTTGTCAAAAACGCAGCGCCGCTCTCAGGGATAGGCACCCAATCGTCCGACGTTCCGGAAACGTACCACACAGGCGACATCACAGTAACGCTGGGTTCATTTGGTCTCACTTCAGCATTGGCAGTCAGATTCAACCTGACAGCATACTGTGGATTCGGCGGAATGGGATCCAGCGGGATTACCGTTGCCTGATATGTTACAGTGCCGGAAATCTGGACGAATGAATTGTAGACATTCCCGGGCACATGCAATACCGCGTTGAGAGCAAGAGTGTTTGTAGGTGCAATGATGTCCCCAGAAACGCTTCCAGACAGCCGCCCGTCGCTCGATTGCATGTTGCTGGTCGGGTCTGTGAGAGTGTTGTCCTGGCATCCGACGATGAATGCCGCCACCAGGATTGCGAGACTACTCGCTACGTGTTTCATGGCTACCTCCTTTTGTTGGGTAATGTAAGTTTCACTCGACGCTGACGAAGCTTACCGAGACCGTTGTTGCAGTCACATCGAATTGAACATGAAGGTACAGTGAATTCGGACCTCCCTCCAGAAAGTACCACTTGTCAATGGTCGCCGATGTCTGGCCGGTGAGATTGACTTGTTCCGAACTGTTGTCGTTCACTGTCCATCCTCTTTCCGTGGGACCCAGTTGTTTGACTTTGGCTTGAGTATCCAGCACGAGGTCAAACAGCTCCTGGCTCATGATCGGTCGCTGTGTCAGCTCGTATTTGACCTGACCTGTAACCGAGTATTTCTCACCCGTACCCGCGTCAACGACCGTTACCTCCAGAATGAGGATGGAGCTGTTGTTGCTCGGTGCTGCTTTGGAAACAGCGTTGGTCTCGAGCATGGGAGTTGCAGACGGACCCGTCACATTGCTCTCCTGGCATCCCACGAGAACTGTTGCAACCACGGCCGCGAGAATACTTGCTGTGCGTTTCATAACTACCTCCTTGTGTTGATTGTGAATTGATGATTGGGTTAATGGTGCTATGCTCTTCTCTGAGCTTCGGGGGACAATTAACACAAATGGAGGGGTGGGTGAATATCACGGAGGTTTCGGACTCTATAACCCATGTTCCACCCCGTCACGGGAGATGGATTATGGCTTGGGATGAATCTCAGCGGAGCAAGAAAACTGGCTGAAGCAGATTTGATTCGAGGATTTTGGAGCGGTGACGGCTCAGGTCGCGTGGGCTATAACTGGTGTTCCAAAGTGTATAACGTATGTTCCATCAACGAAAGGAGAGGAAAAGAGCAGAGTTTTGGAGGGTGCTTTGGGATCTTGAGAAAGACTCGGGTGGTAGGATGGGCATCCCGTCCGAAATGAACCAAATAGTCTCTTCACACTTTTTGGTTTCGTATCTCCGAAGGCACAACGCCAAACTGCTCACGGAAGCACTTCGTGAAGTAAGCAACACTGTTGAATCCAACCTGGTAGGCAATCTCCGACACCGTCCCCGCATTCTGCTTCAGCAGATCCTTCGCTCGCTGGAGACGCATGTACCGGATAAAGTCACCGGCGGACTGGTTTGTGAGGGCTGTGAGTTTACGGTGCAATTGCGAGCGACTCATGCCGACTTCTCTCGCAAAATCATCAACGCTAAAGTCTTCGTTGCACATCTGCTTCTCGACAATTGCCATCGCCTTTTGAAGGAACTGATCGTCAAGGGAGGTTACGGCAATTTCGCCCGGCTTAAGAACCTGCCCCACACTGAACCGCTCTCTCAGTTTCCGCCTGAGATCGATCAGGTTCTTGACCCGGACGAGTAGTTCCTTCGCATCGAACGGTTTCGTCAAATAATCATCGGCTCCGGTTTCCAGTCCCTCGATCTTGTTCTCTGTCCCTGCTTTGGCTGTCAGGAGAATGATCGGAATGTGGCTAGTCTTCTCGTCTAACTTCAGTGTCTTGCACAACTCATAGCCGTCTTTCTTTGGCATCATTACATCGCTAATGATGAGATCAGGGATAATCTCTCTTGCTTTCTCAATCCCTTCTGCGCCGTCGTGGGCTTCTTGTACGTCATAGCCAGAAACAAGGTATTCTCTCATGTAGGCTCGAACGTCGGCGTTGTCTTCCACAATGAGGACAATGGGGAGAGATTTATCCGTGCGACTTTCTCCTGCTTCAACCCGTAGGGGCGATTCGCCCTGCCCGCCGGGCAGGCGGGGAATCGCCCCTACAAAGGGTGCGGACATCACCTGCTTCTTGTCTTCTTCTGTTACGACAATCTCATCGGGCTTGAGGTGTTCCATACCCAAGGGCAGTCTCACCGTGAACTCCGTCCCCTTCCCCACTTCGCTTGTGACACTGATGCTGCCGTGGTGCAATTCCACAAGTTCCTTCGTCAGCGCAAGACCGATGCCCGAGCCTTCGTGCTCTCGTGTCTGTGAACTGTCCACCTGATAGAACCGGTCGAACACACGAGGCAACTCATCCGCCGGTATCCCGATGCCTGTGTCGGCGATGGAGATGGTGACAAAGCCATTCCGCGTCATGCTGAGCGCAGTCCCGTCGTTGTCCAGACGGGACGGAGTCGAAGCATGTTCCATGCCCTGAACATCCTTCGACTTCGCTCTCAAAGAACGCTCGCTGCGCTCAGGATGACGCATAATAGACACTCTCACCTCTCCACGTTCCGCTGTGAACTTGAACGCATTGGAGAGCAGATTGGTGAGAATCTTCTCCATCTTGTCCTTGTCGAAGTACACTTCAATCTCGTCTCTGTCGGCGTGAATGCTGACCGCAACTCTTCTCATGTCAGCCGATGATTCAAATGAGGACGCAAGCCCTTTCACGAACGGAACGATATTCCCAGGGCTTGCCCTGAGCTTCATTGCGCCGCCCTCTAATTTGGAGAGATCGAGCAACTGGTTAATAAGGCGGAGCAGGCGTTGGGCGTTGCGTTCAGCCAATGTCATGTCTCTGCCCAACTCGTCTGCGCTTGTGGATGTAAGGGGCTGCCTGCCCGGTAAATTAGAAAAGGTCTCGCTATCATGGTGGTGCAGTTGAAC
>CAYHRX010000422.1:0-3574 GCA_964359075.1 uncultured Chitinophagales bacterium | reverse complement strand
CGAGATCTGTCAGCACTGCGCTCCTGTGCCAATGCGTTGTGGAATCCGTGGGCAAAGAGAAAGACCACAATCACTGCTTGAATCGATGAACGAACCAGGTTCGATAGCATGAGGACTCTCCTCTCTATTTGTTGAACAATGGAGATGGGCGCCACTCATTCAGCCACCATCATAACCGAACAAGCAGCACCCCACCCTCCACTGCCACATCCTCACCCACCGCACAATCACTCCCACTGCCACGGGCAAGGTTATCACACCTCAATGCCCAGCCTCAGCGTGCACCACCTGTCTCGTTCCACCACCACCGCGGCTGACAGGCTTGAGCATCGGGTTTGAAACCTGCAACTGGTACGCCCAGTCGAACACAACTCGATTCGACGAGCGACTTGTTACTCTGAACTTCGCGTAATGGTCATCCCATGTCCACACAACGTACGTATGGCCGACACGGAGAGTTGCATCATGCGTCGATGACCACCCTGAAGAAGGAGCTATGCGAATGTCGAGCAATGAACTCGTCGGACCCATATCTTGGATGTCCGAATCAGAACGTACGTTCATGTAGAACTCGCCATTGTAGTACTCGAAGTACATGTCAGTGTAAAGATCATTGTAGGCGCGCACACGGTACTCTGAGAAATCATAGCCGGCATAAGCTGGAATCTGGCGGTAGCTGTTCAGAATGACGTTGTATCCTTCGGGTCTCGGAACGTCATAGGCCACATCACGGCTAAGTGCGCTCTCGTTTCCATCAAAATCGTACGCCGCAACAGCATAATAGTAGTAGGTGCTGCCGTTGCGCGCACCGGTATCGTCGAAATACGGAGAGTGGGTTGACCCAATAAGCTCATACCGCCCATCGTACGTCGAACTGACGAACACGTTATAACCTGCAACGTCCTTTTCAGGGTTCGCCCTCCAGAACAACTCGATGAAGTTATCGCCTGTCTCTGTGTACAGACCGGTGGGCGGCACTGGTGGACTCAAATCCGGTCCGGCAATCCGATCACACCCGGCAAGGACAAGCGAGCTGACAACTAATGCTACCATGAGACTTTTCATTTTTCCACCCTTGAATACCTGCGAGAAAGTCACTCACGTGATCAAAAAGGTCAAAGCACGTGCCAGCCTGAGATGGGTCCAAGGAGTTGAAATCGGCAGAAAAAAAAGGAAGAAACGAAATGGCTTGAGCTGATCCGTGTAGCAGATCGTGTTCAGTCGTCTACAAATCAGGACGCAAGGTCGACACCACCTATGACCAATAGGTTTGGCCGTTGTTGATGACACCGATGGGGCGGCCTTTGAGGCGGAAGCCTCCAAATGGGGAGTTCTTCGATTTCGATTTGAAGGCGGCAGGATCTACGACCCACTCAACAACCGGATCAAACAGCGTGAGGTTGGCTGGTTCGCCCTCTGCAATCCTAATCTCAGGGAGGTGCAGGACGCGGCGGGGGTTTGCGGAGAACTTCTCGACCAATTGATAGAGCGAGAGGACACCTTTGTGGACCAATTCCGTTACTGAAAGACCGATGGCAGTTTCAAGACCCACAATCCCGAACGGAGCGGCCTGGAACTCCACCTGCTTCTCGTCATATGAATGAGGTGCATGGTCTGTGGCGATAACGTCGATTGTACCATCCTTGAGACCTGCCTTGACCGCTTCCACGTCATCCCGGCCGCGTAGCGGCGGATTCATCTTCGTATTGGTGTTGTACGTTCGTACAGCGTCGTCCGTCAGGGTGAAGTGGTGGGGGGTCACTTCGCAAGTAACGCGAAGGCCCCGCTTCTTCGCCAGCCGGACAAGCTCCGTCGCACCCACAGTACTCATATGGGCAACATGGTATTGACCTCGTGTATATTCGGAGAGCGCAATGTCTCGTGCGACCATGACATCTTCAGCGATGGACGGCATGCCGGCGAGCCCGAGTTCTGTTGAAGCGAAGCCTTCGTTCATCACTCCACCTCTCGTCATCGGAAGGTCCTGAGCATGCTGGATGATTGGCTTGTTGTACATGGCGGCATACTCAAGCGCTCGCCGCATGATTTCCGCATCATACACCGGATCGCCATCGTCGGTGAAAGCAACAGCACCGGCTGCGGCAAGCTCAGCGAGCGGGGCAAGTTGCTCACCCTTCCGCCCCTGGGTCACTGAGGCAATCGGGTACACATCCACCAGTCCACTCAATGCAACCTTGGCCTTGTTCTGGATGAATCGGACAACCGACTCGTCATCAATTGGCGGGTTGGTATTTGGCATGCAACAGATCGCCGTGAATCCGCCGGCCGCGGCAGCAGTGCAGCCTGTGAGGATGGTCTCCTTGTGTTCGAACCCCGGCTCACGCAAGTGCACATGCATATCGATGAAGCCCGGCGCAATGATCTTTCCATGCAGATCGATCGTCTCGATCCCTTTCGCCGCAGGAACATCCTTCCCCATCTTTTCGATGCGTCCGTTGAGAAGAAGAATATCGAAGCTCTCATCACATCCCGACACTGGGTCGATGAGACGCCCACCTTTCAGAAGTAGTTGCATCGTCGTTTCGTGTGTTAGTTTCGAGTAGCCAGAAGATAGAGCACCGCCATCCTTATCGCAACACCGTTCAGCACCTGTTGGAGAATGACGGAGTGTTCGCTGTCCGCTACATCAGCAGAGATCTCGACATCACGGTTGATGGGACCAGGATGCATGATCGTGATGGAACTGCGAGCCTGCTCGAGCCGCTGCTTCGTTATACCGTAGTAGTTGTGGTACTCACGAAGCGACGGGAAGAGCCGCCCGGCATCGCGCTCCATCTGGATGCGAAGAACATTCAGCACGTCGATGTTGGGAATGACATCATCGATATGATGATGCACATCCACACCCAGTCGCTCGACGTCTCTCGGCATCAGCGTTGCAGGCCCACACACAGATACTTTTGCCCCCATCGTCCGCAGTCCGTAGATGTTTGATCGTGCGACGCGGCTGTGAGAAATATCTCCGACGATGCACACATGCAATCCCTCAAGTCTGCCGAACTTCTCCCGTATCGTGTACATATCGAGCAACGCCTGCGTCGGATGCTCGTGCGCTCCATCGCCCGCATTGATGACGTTGGCATCAATCACTTGCGAGAGGTAATGTGGTGCTCCTGCAGCAGAGTGCCTCATCACCACCATGTCGACCTTCATCGCCTCGATGTTTCGCGCGGTGTCCTTCAGAGTTTCTCCCTTTGAAACACTGCTGCCGCTTGCCTGGAACCCAAGCACATCGGCGGAGAGGCGCCGCTCCGCCAGCTCAAACGAGAATCGCGTACGCGTGGAGTTTTCGAAGAACATGTTGGCGATGGTCTTTCCCTGCAGGGGAGGGACCTTCTTGATGGGGCGCTCAAGGACCTCGCGGAAGGACGTTGCAGTGTCGAGAATGAGCTGGATGTCTGCTTTCGGCATCCCGTGCAATCCCAGGAGATGTCTGCTTTCTAAAGGCATGGTTGTGGTTCTTATTCAGGAGTCTCAGGATGCATCAGAAGGACTTCGTCTTCGCCGTCTGTTTCTCTCAGATGCACACGGATTGATTCTTCTATTGATGTTG
>CAYHRX010000421.1:0-3574 GCA_964359075.1 uncultured Chitinophagales bacterium | reverse complement strand
GTAGTGCAGAGTCGTGCGTGGCGGCGAACAGGTATGCGTCGCCGATGGCTCCATTGGCCCCTTCCCAGCACGGTGTGTACACGTAGTGGAAGAGCAGGTCAATTGCCTTGGCACGTTTCAGCCATTTGTTCGTCGAGTCCTCTGCGCTCACTGACTCTGATGCGCTGGCGGCAGGATTACTGGCGTCATCCTTCGAGCCTGACTCTTTGTTCACTACGAGGAACGCGATCGTGGCGATGGCAATGATCGCCACGACGATGAGGGCAATGTCTTTTGCGGACCGTTTTGTCCGAGAACTCATTGGCGTGGAACTCATTGTTGACAGTTCGAACACGGGTAGAGAAATGTCAACAGATAATTGGCAGAAGTCAAATGTTGCAGGTTTTGCAGGATGTTGAAAAACCGAACGTCACAGTCATTGCGAAGCCGACCTAGTCGGTTGAAGCAATCTCAATCCTCGAATCATTGCAGAAAAGAGAGATTGCTTCGTCCCGACCAAGAACGTCGGGACTCGCAATGACCAGTGAAAGAGTTTTTCATCACCCTGTTAGAAGATGGCTGAACGCTTTGGTTCAGCCATGGTGCGACAGAAGTGATGCGATGTCCTTGACTTTGCATCTGGTTTTCTGTAAGCTTGGCCAGCGATTCTCCTCAGGCGAGAACCCACCATTCAGTATTCTCAGGAGGTGTAGTATGAAGAACCACGTGGTTTCAAGGGTGATCGTTGCTCTTGTTGTGCTGCTGTTCCTGTTTGCCGGGTGTGTGCAGCAGAAGGTCGACGATGGCAAGATTCCAATCACCACCGCTTCAGATGAAGCGAAGAAGGAGTTCCTGCAAGGACGGGATCTTACGGAGAAGCTCCGTCTTCAGAACTCAATCCAGCATTTCGAGAACGCCGTTGCCAAGGATCCGAACTTCGCTCTCGGATACTTCTATCTTGCACAATCTTCACCGACGGCAAAGGGGTTCTTTGACAACATGAAGAAGGCAAGTGCACTTGCGGACAAAGCCTCGGAAGGCGAACGCCTGTTGATTATGGGCTTTCAGGCCGGAGTGGATGCAGACCAGCCGAAGCAAAAGGAGTGCTATGAGAAGCTTGTTGCGGCTCGCCCGAAGGATGAGCGCGCCCATTTCGCTCTCGGCAATTACTATAATGGTCAACAGAACTATGCGAAGGCTGTTGAACACTACACGATGTGTACAGAGATTGATTCGAACTACTCTCCGGCGTACAACTCACTGGGCTATGCCTACAGGGCAATGGAGAAGTATGATGAGGCTGAGAGAGCATTCGAGAAATACACAGAGATGATTCCCAATGATCCGAACCCGCCCGACTCATATGCCGAGCTGCTGATGAAGAGGGGGAAGTTCGCAGAGTCAATCGCTACCTACAGGAAGGCGTTGTCCCTCGATCCGAACTTCATCGGTTCAGCTCTTGGTGTGGCAGCCAATCTCATGTTCATGGGAAAGCCGGACGAGGCGGCTGCAGAATTGCAGAAGGCATACGACATGGGGCGGGATGACGGCGAACGCCGAGCTGCGTTGTTTGCAATGACCGTGCTCGATGTCGACGGTGGAAAGATGGGCGAAGCGTTGCAAGGACTCGACAAGCAGTACGCGATGGGGGAGAAGATCAACGATGCTGCGGCCATGGCGGGCGACCTTATCTCGAAAGGGAATATACTCCAAGAGATGGGGAAGTATGATGATGCTCTGACGACGTATGCGAAAGCACTGAAGACGATTGACGCATCCGACCTGTCTCAGGCAGTGAAGGATAATGCAAAGTTGGGGCACCACTATTTGGCTGCATCGGTGGCCATTGGGAAGAAAGATTTCAAGACCGCGAAGACGGAGACGGAGGAGTTCCGCAAAGGGGCGGAGTCAATCAAGAACACGTCCCAAATCCGACAGTCGCATGAGCTTGCCGGCCGGGTTGCATTAGCGGAGAAAAAGTATGACGATGCAATTGCGGAACTGCAGCAGGCGAATCAGTTGAACCCATACAACTTGTTCAGGCTCTCGCTTGCCTACCAGGGTAAGAAGGATAAGGGGAAAGCAAAAGAGTTCTGCATGAAGGCGGCACAAAACAACACGCTGCCCACGCTCAACTATGCGTTCATCAGGAACAAGGCGTCAAAGATATTGGCTACGATGTGAATCCTCGTAGGGGCGACCCCGGGTCGCCCCTATT
Source organism: uncultured Chitinophagales bacterium (assembly GCA_964359075.1). Taxonomy (GTDB): domain Bacteria; phylum Bacteroidota; class Ignavibacteria; order UBA10030; family UBA6906; genus UBA11986. Next base: position 1,377 of record CAYHRX010000421.1, on the reverse strand, counting down.
GCTGATGCGGTTCGCTCCCTGCGTTTGTTTCGCTTTCCCCTTTTTCCTACCTTCTTGAGGTATGACTCCATCTGAAACATCCGTTGTTTGAAATGAGCAGCACGAAGAAGGTTGTGATTGCCATGAGCGGCGGCGTGGATTCCTCGGTCGCGGCGGGAATCCTCGCGGAGCAGGGCCACGAGCTTATCGGCATTACGCTCAAGACGTACAAGTGCCATTCCGACCGAACTTGGCAAACGGAGTGAAGCCAAGTTCATTGTCGGAATGAGCATCCCGCCACGCTTTTGGTGGCGGGATCTGATTAGGTGAAAGTGGGTGGATTAGAAATGAACAAGCGCGTCGTGGTTGCAATGAGTGGTGGTGTAGATTCGTCGGTCGTGGCCGGGGTTCTTTCCACACAGGGCTATGATCTCATTGGGATCACAATCAAAACATACAAGTACGAGGACGTTGGCGGCAACGTCGGGAATGAAAGCAGTTGCTGCTCGCTCGATGGCATCAACGATGCACGAGCAGTTGCAGCGAGGCTCGGCTTCCCTCACTATGTTCTCGACTTCAGCGAGAAGTTCGGACTTGAGGTCATCGACAACTTTGTAGAGGAATATCTCGCCGGACGAACCCCGAACCCCTGCGTCATCTGCAACCGCAAGATCAAGTGGGAGGAGCTGATCAGGAAGGCGTCAGCCCTTGGTGCAGACTTCATTGCAACAGGCCACTATGCCCGCGTGAACTTCGATGAGGCATCGCGTCGCTACTATGTCTCCCGTGGCCGTGATGCATCCAAAGATCAGTCGTATGCGTTGTGGGGACTGACGCAGGAGTCTCTGGGCAAGACAATGTTCCCTCTTGCAGATTTGACGAAGCCGGAAGCTCGTGCGCTTGGGGAGAAGTATGGCCTTCCGAACATGAAGAAGGCGGAGAGCTACGAAATCTGCTTCATCCCCGACAACAACTATGAGCGATTCCTGAAGGAGCGGCGTCCGACGCTTGAGTCCGAAGTTGGAGGAGGAGAGATTCTTATGGATGGTGAAGTGGTTGGGCACCATCGAGGCTTTCCGTTCTACACAATTGGGCAGCGGCGTAGTCTGGGCGTGTTCAGACCGGAGCCTCTGTACGTTACCGGTATCGATCAGGCGCACAACCGGATTGAGGTCGGGTCGGAGGACAAGCTCTACAAGCGTGTACTCCTTGCGCGGAACGTGAACATGCAGAAGTATCCCGACTGCCGGGCCCCGTTGCGCGTCGATGCAAAGATCCGGTACAAGGATGGAGGAGGCGCCGCAACGATCCGTGAGCTGGCGGACGGACGTGTTGAGGTCATCTTCGATGAGAAGCGGCGTGCAATTACTCCGGGGCAGTCGGTTGTCTTCTACGAAG
>CAYHRX010000420.1:0-3589 GCA_964359075.1 uncultured Chitinophagales bacterium | reverse complement strand
CATCCATAGAGGTGATTGTTGTTGCTACGCACGCCTCGTGGCGTACCAGAGGCACTGAGAAAGAATGAAAACTCATAGGAACACACCGACAAAATACCTCTGTGACTCTGTGGCCATTTCTTTTTATCAGCGCGGATCAACTGCAACAAGTATAGGAATGTAATGCAGCACATCGAAGAGCACATACTTGAGTTGTACCTCTTAGGGGATGCGGAGGCGAGCAAGCGGCGGCACGAGATCGAGGCGCACTTGAGCGTGTGTCACGGCTGCCGCGAGTTAGCCGACCGGATGAAGAGCTTCTACGGGGCTGCTGAGGAGGAGCTTCAGAAACAACCTGCGGCTGAACTCAGGCTGGGCAAGGCTCTCGTTCGCAAGCGGGTCGACATTTCCCCTTTCTACGAAGCTGATGCCGGGCCGATCGTACAGCAGCCCGTAACGCGACTGCAACGGCTCCAGTATTTGGTGCGGAGACATCCGGTAGCCGCGGGTGTCGGATCGTTTGGGTTTCTTGCCGGACTGACATTGCTCGCAAGTACGCTTGTGCTCAACCCGCCAAACGATGAGAACCCTGTTCATCTGCAATATCTCTCGCAAGAACAGACACTCCAGTTGCTCAATTCCAAGTACGAGAAGCTCTGGACGTTACCGACCCAGAATAGATACCAGGAGGATGTGGCCTCACTGCAGCTTTCCCAATTGTTCGACATGGACAGTGATGGGAAAAACGAGCTTCTGACCACGCTGTTTCTACCGGAAGATAGAGAGCGGGGGTATCCAGTGCTGAAAGTGTTTGACTATGAGAAGACACTCGTTGACTCAAAGGACTTTTCTCAACCCTTCCGCTACCAAAGCCGTTCCTACGGCCCCGACTTTGGCGCCCAAGGAGTTCTCGCGGGTGTGCACACTAGGAATAAGCCGCCAGAAATCTTCGTCATGGCCGGCAACCCACGCTCACCATGTTACGTTGCCCGACTCGATGTCCAATACAATACTGTTGGAGAGTACTGGCATTTCGGCCATTTCGGTGGGTTGAGTTTTGCCGATGTTGATGGAGACAGCACATTGGAGCTTCTGGTCTGGGGACAGAACAACACTGAGGACACAACACAGGGAGAGTATCCGGCAATCGTTGTGCTAGACCCTGCGAAGATTGTTGGGAAGGGGAAGTCGCTCCTCTCGCCCGGCTTCCACCTGCCTTTCTCCGACGCTGAGCTGTTCTACATCCGCCTGCCGCTCACCGATGTCAACCGGGTTCTGCACACGCACTCCAATGTAAGTCACATGAAGCGGCGATCAGATGGGACACTTTGGTTCACATTATGAGATGGAGAGCTCGGGGGCAAATTCGCATTTGAGTTTGTGTTCTCTCCCACCATGCAACTTCTCCAGGTCAAATCCACAACATGGACCAACCAAACACACGCCGAACAGGTTGAACAAGGGAAGCTCAAAGGGAGGATTGATGATGCCTACCTGCAGAACCTCAAAGACGGTGTGCGATACTGGGATGGTGAACAATGGGCCAAAGGCCGCGTGAGGGTGAAGCAGCAGGATCAATTGGTAATGGTGAATTGAGAACGGTTAATTGTTAATGACGGGTTTGTGGGATGGGAGAGGTAGAAGATATGATCTGTCCAAAGAGTTTGAACGGGCAGCGCGAGCCGCCCCACACAACTTGTTCTCCCCTCGTGTTGAGGGGAGAATCAAAGAGGGGTCTTATGAGTTTGATGGGGCGGCTAACTTTCTGGACAAACCCGGAGATAGGCCCCGCGAAGGTGAAGCGACAGGATCAATTGTCTCAGGCGCATTGGTGAATTGAGAATGGATAATCGTTCATGACGATGACGGTGTTTTGGCCATCACCGAGGAACGGCCAGCAGCCCTCACGCAACCTGAAACGCCGTTCCCATCGACTGGAACCCGGATGTTTCATGGCGCGCCAACTTCGCTCTGACCTCCTCAAATTTCCGCACGGTTCCTTCATCATACAATCGCTCACCACAGCGCATGCATACCTCCGCCTTGACATTCATGACGGCCGTATGCTTGCCACCACGGACAATCTTCTCTACCTGCTTCTCTGCAAGATCGCCCCCGCAAATAGGGCATGATGAAAGTGGTTTCATGGTTTCTTTCTCCTATCGGGTCTCCATTGAATGCTTTCCCAAAAACCAGGAAACTCGGGTACGGTCGATCCGTGGGATACTGCTCAATCACCTCCCCGTGACGAACTGAGAAGTATACCTCATGCATGATCGGTTATGCGGATTCGCCCGCCGTCTATTGTCTCAATGATTCTCTGAAGATCCAAACATTATCCCTTGGTTTTCCACTGTCAAGATACAACCAATACCGAAGTTTTGCAACCGGCATGGTGCCGCCCGTAGGATTATTGCAGAGGAACCGGTTTTGCCCCGTTCGCTGCCACGCTGACCGCGCACATACGAGGTTGTGGGACAGGGAAAGCTCAAGAGAAAGATTGATGATGCCTACCTGCAGAACCTCAAGGATGGAGTGAGGTGGAATATCGAGGCAACGCCTGTGCAGAACAGACCAAAAGCGGTAACTGACGGATCCGAGGATTCCTTTCTCACCTGACTTACACCTCAAATCCAAGCGCCTTCCCAGCGCTGTAGTCTTTCAGCAGGGATTCCCAACTGCAAGAAGTAGAATACTGAAGATCTCCACATCCGTACAAAATCGCCGAAACCATTGATGCCTCCAAATATCAGTGACGACAAAGATCTATTGCGCTCGGTTGGGATTTCTGTTTCAGAACCGAGAGGAGGTGAGGGATGGGCCGTTGGTGATAGTGCCACAACTCGATGGTCGTCAGTCGGTGCAATTGCAAACGTCAATATCATGCTCTCGGCAGATAATGGTCTGAGTTTTCCGTACTTGCTAAGGGCCAATACCACGAACGATGGGATTGAGCGTGTTGTAATACCCAATGCTGTTTCAAGTGCGTGCAGAATTAGGGTAGAATCCTCTTCCGATCATTACGTCTTTGGAGTCAACTTAGGACCATTTAGAGTAGTATCGCAGCCATTTTGGCAACTATTAAACGGTTCTGGGCAGGCGCGCAGTTTGTGTCAAACCAATTCAGGCGCAATCCTTATTGGATTTAATGGTGGACCGTTTGGTGCCTACCGCTCAACCAATTCTGGGAGCACTTGGGCTGGAATTCCATCTCTCCCTCAGATTGTGAATTGGATACAGATCTCGTCAAGCAACGTGTTGTTTGCTGGCACGGGAGTCGGTCTATACCGATCGCTAAATGATGGATTAACCTGGAGTCACATGGACACAACTACCTTTACCGAATTCTCCGATTTCACTGACCACACAAGGGGCACTGGTTCTAATGGGATTCGCGCCCGGCCAGGGGTCGTTTCGCTCTACGGACCAAGGGACATCGTGGGCGAGGATTGGCCAAGGAACACCAATCGATACGGTTCGTTGTTTCTACTTCATCTCGGCATCATTGGTGCTCGCCGGTACAACCAGTGCCGGTATATGGCAATCGTCAGATGGAGGTGTTGCTTGGTCATTCTGGGGTCTCAATGTCCCTTACGTGACCTCCATTTCC
>CAYHRX010000419.1:0-3591 GCA_964359075.1 uncultured Chitinophagales bacterium | reverse complement strand
GATCTACGACATCCTTGGCCGAAGAGTGCGGGCACTGTTGAATGCGCCGTTACCGGCAGGCGAGCACCAGGTGGTTTGGGATGGAAGGAATGACCACGGCGATCATGTTGCCAGCGGAATCTATCTTTATCGTATTACGGCTGGCTCGTTCGTTAGTGTGAAGAAGATGTTGATGGTGAGATAGTCAATAGTGCAACAACGCCTGAGTTCAACCAGGGCGCACGGCCCTTGTTGGAAACGCAGAGGATTTGGGAATGTGTCAAGCCTCCTCTTTTTTGGTTTGCAGTTGACAAACGCAACGACCATGTTTAGATTATACCGAGCAACGATCAGAAGCTACGGACATATAAACCTCTGTTGTGTTGAGATTCTCTCGCATACTATTTTTCCTTGTGTTCCTTTTTGGATCCGCTTTGGGAGTTGCCACCTCCAATGGTTGGCGAGCTCTCTCTCCGCCAACGACAAGGAATCTTACAAAGGTCTTTTTTCTGGATAGCTTGCGAGGATGGGTGGTTGGCAGACAGGGGACGATCTTGAGGACTGTGGATGGAGGCCGTACGTGGGAAAGCCAGGATCCAGGTTTGGAAGCGGATATCGTGAGCATTCTAATGCTTAGCAACCGGCGTGGGTGGGCGTTGAGCTTTGTCCCGTTCATTGACACGACAACGTGGTACGGTACAAGGATACTGAAAACCACGAACGGAGGAGACACATGGACGAGTCAGCAGTTTCCCATAGTCGGCAAGTTCTTGAGCTCGATCGTTTTCCTTGACTCGACACACGGCTGGATGGGCGGCGCAAACGGGGACTTGTACAGAACGACAAACGGCGGAGCCAACTGGATACCGGCCAATGTCGATTCATCGCTGTATGCGCGCCTGGCAATTGTAAGATTGAGATTCTTCTCCCCGAGTTTCGGTCTTGCTGTCGGCGGTCGCATAGATCTCGCTGGTGCCGTGTGGAGAACGACGGACGGTGGAGAACATTGGACGACGCAAGGAGTCAGTTCGGAACCGATATATGACCTTCACTTCATTGACTCGTTGAACATCATTGCAGTCGGCGGGGATCTGGAGTATGGCGCGAGCATCATACGCACGGAGGATGGGGGTCAGCAATGGGAGTATTCGTACTTGGGTGTGTTCGGTCAGCCCGCTGCTTTGTCATTCAGGACATCTGCAGAAGGCTGGGCTCCTCTTGGATTTGCTGGTGCGTTCATATACACGCTGGATACAGGCAAGACATGGACGGCTCTTGATACGCCGGGAAGAAGGGCAATCTATGACCTCATGTTTGTTGACTCAACTACAGGGTACGCTGTTGGTGAATTCGGGACGATTCTGAAATTCAATCCCGCGACCGTCAGTGTGGACGAAGCGAGCATCCTACCGTTGATGCCAGAGCTGCGTCAGAACTATCCGAATCCCCTGTCTGCCGACAGGCAGGCGTTCAACCCGAGCACCAAGATCGGATTTCGGCTTGCGGTACACGGCCACGTGACGCTCAAAGTCTTCGATGTGTTGGGGAGAGAGGTCAGAACACTGGTGAGTGATGAGTTGAAGGCGGAAAACTACGAGACGACGTTCGACGCCAGCGGATTGGCGAGCGGCATATACTTCTACCGGTTGTCCGTCGTGCCAACAGCACGACGAGACCTCGTCCCGACAAGTCGGGACGGGCAAGCAGGAGAGTTCATCCAAACCAAAATGCTTCTGTTGTTGCGTTGATTGTGCTCTGCCAGGTTCCTATGTCTGTGAACCCCAAATCGAAAGGGCTTGGGATGAAGGAGGTTCTTCTCATTGTCAGGAACTGTGTCCGTGTTCAGATTCCAAGAAGCAGACGCTTTGCAAGGAACTTCGGTAGTCCGGCGTCGAGGATTGCCTGGGAAGTTATTCTGATGTTGTAGGGTACTCTTTTGATTTCGAACTTCCATTGTTCGGTGTCCAAAAACCCGAAACATGCTGATGGGTTGTTGTCTCTTGGCTGCCCGACGCTCCCGACATTTAGGATAGAACGAATCCCCTTGCGAAACGAATTGATGGAATTGTCTTCACCGATTACAATGGGGACATGGGTGTGGCCGATGAAGCACAGATCTGTAGTCATGGCTCCAAAGCATTCTCGGGCATATTCCAGGTTCAAGACATACGTCCAATCGGCAGGCCTCAACGTCGAGGCATGGACGAGAGTCAGTTCGTTTGTGACGACGTTCAACGGGAGTTGCTTCAGATACTCAGCGTTCTCCTTCGTAACCTGACGCATTGACCACCGAAGAGCCTTTTTCCCATAAGTGTTAAAGTTGAACTGTCACATGGTGGCTATGTGACACTCACTGTGTACAACATAATAGGAGTCTGTCCGACTAATAGTTTTCCACAGTTGTAAAAAGTAGCTCATCGTGATATATATTTGTGGGAGCCACGTCAAGTCCCACAGGGAGTTCAATCCGATGAGCAAGACATACCGTCCATATGAGCCAGATCAGATGTTCCTGATGTGTTCTTTGTGCGAGATGTTCTGGAGACTATCGATCTATCTCCGATCAGGAGCGTGTACGAGAACGAAGCCCGGGGGTACTCGCCCTATCATCCTGAGATGATGACAGGAATTCTGCTCTATGGGTACTGCACTGGCGTCAGGTCGTCGCGCAAGTTGGCCAAACACTGCCAGGAGGATGTGGCCTTCCGCGTTCTGGCGTCCAACAACACGCCGGGGCGACGTGTTGCCACAAGAACTGGCCCGTCGCGAAACCCGTCTGGCGAAAATCCGTGAGGCCAAACGAGCCTTGGAAGAAGAAGCCCGGCAGGACAAGGACGATCATGATGGTCCTCCGCAGGCCAGGATCAAGACAGAACCCGATCCGCAGACGTGCAAGGAGCGAGTGGCCGATAGCGCCCAACGGAACTTTACCGATCCGGAGTCCCGCATCAAAAGACGTTTGTGCAAGGCTACAACGCTCAACTGTTGGTCGACCAGGCGCATCAGATCATTGTTGCCACGGAGTTGAGTAAAGCATCGACGGATGACGTGCAGTTGAAGCACATGCTGAGGCTTCTCCCGAAACTGGCCTAAGGTTTTCACCGCCGATGCCGGCTATGGCAAGGATCACTGTCTGAAACTGCTGCGCCGAGAGCGGCATGGGCCCGTGACCACAAGAGCACCACGCGGGCCGATCCCGAGACCCTGACGCTCAAGGAGCACATGCAGAGGAAACTCCTGACCCTCAAGGGTCGGCGAACGTATGCTCTGCGTAAGACAATCCCCGAGCCGGTCATTGGACAGATCAAGAACGTCATGGGGTTCCGAGAGTTTTCAGCATCCGAGGACAAGGCGATGCACGCAACGAATGGTTCCTCGTGACAACTGTGCACAACCTTTGGAAGCTCTTCAGAGCATGTGCAGCCCGGCCGCAGCGACGGAAGCTGATCTTCGCTCCTTGAGCGGCGAACAGATGCTTGTCAAAGAACACCAGTCACAACAATGACACGTCGGTGAGTCCTCATACAACGACTCTAAATCCGATAGTCGGACAGACTTCTAGAAGCGCAGTTGTAAACCCCGGTTTTTGAGGCTGAAGATTCTGTTTCGAGC
>CAYHRX010000418.1:0-3603 GCA_964359075.1 uncultured Chitinophagales bacterium | reverse complement strand
CCCTCTTCTGTGGGAGAGATAAGTCCGAGCTTGACCGAGGAGCGGGCATGGAACGCACGCCGCTTGGTCACTGTCCGGTACCCTCTTCCAAATGGTGAGGGAGCAAGCGGTGTAAGTACGTTTGTCGGGTAATACTGATGCCAGAACAACCGGAGGGCTTTGGCATTCAGTTGCAGTTCATCGTGGTACTCGAGGTCTACTGCATAACAGAGTCTGCACCGCTGCCCGGTGGGAGATTGGCATTCGCCCCCCAAGAGCGGTCGCTTCTTCGGCGTCGATTTGGTTATGGCCTCTGCGACAAGCTCTTTGAAGGATTTCATATGAGGTGATGCCCGGGAAAACAACTGTAGGGACATGGCGTGCCATGTCCCTACGCGAGTTTGTGGACATGCTTGCCGGTACTATGCAAGCTTTGAAAGAGCGTGCCGTAATCTCCCAAACATATTCTCGATTTCCTGCACCGAAACAGTGCCGACAGATAACCTGAACCAGCCTGTGTTCTCCATCGAGCCGAAGGCCTGGAATGGAACGACCGCAAGACGGGCCTCTTGGAGCAAATACTGCCGTATGTCTTCATTGGTAGAGAGCACTTCGCCGAACGGCGTGCGCTTACCATTGAGTGAAAATTGCACGCTGAGGTGGATCGCTCCCATGGGAGAGATTGCGCTCACAGGAAACCCTTCGTGATGCAACGAGGTAATACCTGAGTACAACGCCACCAACCGCTGTTGCACGCCGGCTCTCATGGTGCTGATGAACGCGAGGACTTCATTAGTATCGCTCAGGAGCTTTGCCGTCGCTATTTGCTCGGCCCGTGGCGACCAAGCTCCAACATGCGCCAGGAGGTTTGCCATGTGCTGGATGATATCCTTCGGTCCCACGGCCCAGCCAACACGCACACCCGTTGCAGCAAACGCTTTAGAAATGCCATCAACAAACACGGTGTACTCTGCCATCGCGGGCCGCAAGCTTACGGGGTTGACATGTGCCGTCTTCCCAAACGTGAGCATCCAGTACACCTGATCGTACATAACGTAGAGTGGACGCTCGCCGGTGTGCTTCCGGAGTTCATTCTCCTCAAGCACAAGGTCGCAAATGTCGGCAAGTGCCTCAGCGCTGAAAGCAGTCCCTGTTGGGTTGAGTGGCGAGTTCAACGAGATGAGCCGCGCGCCTTTCACAGCGTCTTCGAGCAGCGCTCGCGTTGGGAGGAATGCATCTTCTACACCACACACAACAGGTCTGCCGATTGCTCCCACGAGGTGGCAGTAGTGGTTGTTGTTCCATGTGGGAACGGGGTAGACGACAACATCACCGGGATCAACAAGTGTGCTGTAGGTCGCGAAGATTCCCGGACGTGAGCCGCTGGTGACTACGATTGAATCAAGAGGGTGGTCGAGCTTCAGCCAGTTTCTGTAGAACTCCTGGACGGCCTTCTTCAGTGGGAGAACTCCGTCGGTCGGCGGATAGTTGGTCTCTCCCTTCGTCAGTGCGTCTTTGATGGAGTCTTCGAGGAGTTTCGGGATGCGGAACTGCGTTGGACTGAAGTCGCCGACGGTGAGGTTGCAGATCTCTTTTCCCTCAGCGAGCATGGCTCTGATATCAGCCGCGATCTTCAGAATCTCAGAGCCTTTGAGGCCCGAGGCCATGATTGAAAGCCGGCCGGCATTCTCTCCGGTGATCTTGCTGATCTCCCGGTCTAGCGCCGCTTCGTCGTGAGTCCGCATCGTCTCCTGCTGATGATGTGAATGAACGGTGAACGCTCGCTAATATACAAAAAATAAATGCCGATACAATGGGCAGAACTCTGCTTGATATTCATCCCTTCGATCCCGATATTACTATTGCAACGGATCAATCCTCAGGTTATTTCTTCCAATGCCATGTCTCATATCCCTCGTTGGCTTTTCGCCGGCATCATCGCCCTCGTTATCATTGGATGCGGTTCAGAAAAGAAGATGAACGAAGCGACCACAATCATTCAAGAAGCAAAGAAGCTGTTTGCCCCGGATCGGAGAACGGCTGTTTTTGACGTCCGTCCCCACTTAAAAGGCAACTCCCTGATGCTCATCGGGGAGATCCACAGCGCGAACCTAAAAGAGAAACTGATCCACCATATAAAAGAGAAGACAAGATTTGAGGTGGTTGATAGCCTGGCGATCCTTCCCCAGGCCACGCTCGGTCGCATGGTGTACGGTGTCGTTAGCGTGAGTGTTGCCAACATCCGCTCAAAGCCCGGACATCCGGAAGAACTCGCAACGCAAGCGCTCCTTGGAACACCTCTCAAAGTGCTGAAGAAGGAACGCGGCTGGTTTTACGTGCAGACGCCGGACGATTATCTGGGTTGGATGGATGATGGCTTCCAGCAGATGGATCAACCGGGATACGATGCATGGGCGAAAGCCCCCAAGGTGATTATCACGGCGGATTACGGAGTCACGGTTCGTTCTCCTGAGAAAAACTCTGACGTTGTCAGTGATGTGGTTGCAGGCTGCATCCTGAAGCTTGTGAAAGACGCCGGCAAGTTCTATCAGGTGGAGTATCCGGATCGCCGCACGGGCTTTCTCCCGAAGGAGGTCGCGCAGCCCTATGAGGCTTGGGTGGCGAAGGCGAAGGACACTCCGGAAACAGTCCTCGCAACGGCAAAACGATTCTTTGGAGTACCATATCTCTGGGGTGGGACATCACCGAAAGGAATGGACTGTTCCGGCTTCACGAAGACTGTGTATTTTCTCAATGGTGTGTTGTTGCCCCGTGACGCGAACCAGCAGTGGGAGATTGGTGATGTGGTGGATGTACAGAACGGTCTTGAGAACCTGAGGATGGGCGACTTGCTGTTCTTCGGCTTCAAACCGACAGCCGAGAAGAAAGAACGCATCACACATGTCGGTATCTACCTCGGCAACAAGAAGTTCATCCACGAGTCGGGGGATGTTCACGTCAACAGCTTTGAGCAGTCAGACCCGGACTTCAACGAGTTTCGGTTCAACACATTTCTGTATGCGAAGCGTATCATCGGCGCTGGATCTCACACGGGCGTCCGGCGACTGGTGGAACAACCCTACTATAGAGGCAATGAGCTCTAGACGAGAATTCCTGAAGCACTCACTTCTTGCCGGGGCTGTGCTGGCTCTTACCCACGACGATCTTTTTCCCGACACACCTACCTTGATGGTGAATGATATGCAGTTTCGATTCTATCCCTACACGCTTGAACTCAAACACGTGTTCACAGTTGCCGTCAGCTCTCGATCAACAACTGCGGTGATGATGGTAGAGGTTGAGAAGGACGGCATTATCGGGTATGGCGAAGCATCCATGCCGCCATATCTCGGCGAGAGTCATGAGACGGCGAAGGCATTCCTCTCGAATGTCGATCTCAAGAAGTACAACGATCCATTCACGCTCGAAGACATCCTGGATGACATCGACCAGATCGCGCCGGGCAACCACGCGGCGAAAGCTGCGGTGGACATCGCGCTTCACGATTGGGTCGGGAAGAAGCTGGGCTTCGCCTGGCACCAGGCATGGGGACTCAACCCGGCGAAGACTCCGGTCACGTCCTTCACTATCGGCATCGACAAAGACAAGGAAGTGATACGGCAG
>CAYHRX010000417.1:0-3606 GCA_964359075.1 uncultured Chitinophagales bacterium | reverse complement strand
CCGAAACCCTTAACCCTATCTTTGTACTCGGGTTGAACTGGTTGGGATAGTTCTGGAACAGTCCAAACGTGCCGGGCTGTTCATGCTCTTGAAGAGCAATGTTTGTCTGGTACGGTTGGCCGACAAAGATGATAAGATAGTTCGTGCTTGAAATCTTCACTACCGTCGGATCTCCCCCTTGGACATTCGTGTTGACATATCCGCTCCACGTAAACCCATCGGGTGATGTGTTGTACCAGATCTGCGGCCCACTGCCATAGAACCGCAACGCGGAGTTGCCATCAAGCAGGTAGTTCCCGGTCCAGTTGTGTGTGTTGTCTGATGGATAGTTGCTTTGTGGAGAGAACATCAACCCGTTGGGCGAAGTATAATGATATGCACCTTCCTGCGGCGCACCAATGGGGCTGCAGTAATGCCAAGTTCCGTTGAAGGAGATCACTGCGGGATCAATGACTCTCCTCGTCGGATGGTCAACACGGGGACCCGGCTCAAATGTGTAGTAAATGCCATCGGTACTGATGGCGGAGTATGTATTTATGGCGGAATCCAGTCCTGGTGGTGTGCCTCGGCTTGAGGAGAAATAGATGCGTATACTGTCGCCAGTGGTTACAACGAGAGTTGGATCAAATGGCCGCTGATAATCGGATGGAAATGCAGTTATGAGGATTGGTGTGGGGTCCGTCCAATGCACTCCAGCATCATAAGAGAACTTCACGGCAACTCTATCCCACGTTGGCGAACCTACCGGCTGCCGAAACCATTGGAATGCACAGATCAGCGTGTCTCCCTTCCAACGGATTGCAGAAGGTACTCCCGAAGAGTCCTGAAATGTCGTTGGCGGAGTAAAGATTCGACCATCAGACGAGGCGATCTTTAGAGGATTGTTCCAGGGTCCGCCTTGAGCAAATACCCTAGAAACAGAGACACACAGAACAAGGATTTTGAGGAGGGTCCTCGTTTGTCCATTCACTGCCATGATGCGCTTATCGATTTGGTCTGGCATCTGACGATCTGCTCATCGGAGATTTCGAAGCTGAGACGGTCTTGCCGTTGACTCTGAAAAGGAATGGCGTCCCCTCAGCTAGTGCCGATTCCAAAAGGGGAGACTGCATTTGTATTCGACTTCTTCCCATTGGAATCGAGCACTGTGCCGCTGGTTTGTAGCCCGACTCATTTGAAACGGCACTAGCTTGGCGGTGATCCCCGTTCGTGATGATTCTCTTGGTAGTCAAGGGAACAACATCTGAGCTGAGATCGAGAATCATTCGCCCTGAGAAATGTCTGAAGTGCTACTCTCCTGATTGCTTCCGCAACTGTGCAATCCGCGCAGCTACGACCTCGCGTTGCTCGGCTGTTAGCTTGTCCGACTGTGAGATACTTACATATTCACTCAGTGCTTCACCCCGCAGACTTGCCTTCTCCAGAGCCTGCGCAACAAGCAGCCGATTTTCGAACTTGTCTCCGAGCGGAGGATAGCGCCGCAGCACATTCATTGCCTTCAGCGCGCTTGTGGAGTAGTAACCATTGTTATAGAGGACTTTTGTCCCGTTCCATTCGAGCCGCCCGATCTCCAATTCATTCTCGGTCAGTTTAGGTGGTGGCGGCGGATACCCATGCACGATAGTCGCATTCGGGAGATTCATCTCGTTGCTCTTCCACTCGTAGGATGAAGCGCGAACCTTCTCCATCGTCAGCTTGAGCATCAGATCCTCCTGTGAAAGGTCGCGGATGTCGGACACATCCACGATCACTTCAGGGGGAAGAGTGATTCTCTTGGCCCCACCCACAACAAGGACAGCCGAACCCTTCTTCCCCGTTTTCATTGTATCGTCGGGCTTCAGCACATCACCCACAGCGACTTTCGTCCAGGCCTCGGCCACCCCGTGGCGGATATACACATCACCCGTCGCCTTCTGGAGAACGATGCCCTCGCTTCTGGCAACCAGTGCCGCTAGAGCAATCATCATAACTGATAGTGTCTTCTTCATACAACCTCCTGTTAGTACACGTCAACAATCTTCACCCAGCCTTTGATCAGGCCAAGACCGACTTCCACATCATCAAAATACTCCTGCGCCCCCTGCGACCACGCAGCATCAAAGCCTCGCGCAATCACCGTTGTCTCGACGGGAATCCAGACGCTCTCCACGCCCTTCTGGTTCTTCCGGATGACATATCGCTTGGCATTCGATGAAATGGCGTTGCCATACTTCGGATCGAGACCGGTATCAAACAGAAGGTAAATGTGACTCTTCGACGAGTCTCTCGGTGGTATCACATCCACGAACGCGGTCGAAATGCCGACACTGTTCAGCAGTGCAGAGAAGCACGCCGTCATATCGTCGCAATCGCCGCCGCGAAGCTGCAATGTCTCGGATGGGTATTGCACGTTGTCTGCACTCTGCTTCGGGTCATTCACATAGACGAGCTTGCCGGAGAAGGCGTTGAACAGGATCTTCGCCTTCCTGAACGACTCCAGCTCTGTGCTGACGCCACTCAGCGAATCTTTGTGCTGCAGAAGGATGTCCCGTGTGTAGCGAATGACGTCTGGATCATCAGGCGTGACAAAGTAGCGCAGCGAGTAGACGCTGCCATCCCAATCATTCTTTCCATGAATCAAAATCGGCGTCGCATACTTGTCATCGTACTCTTCCGCCGGCGTTGCACTAACGAAGATGTTCCCCTCACGCACAATCATGCGATCTACGCTTTTCACTCTCTCGTTGAACACGGCAGTGATGGGAATCTCCCTCACCTCGCCGGGGAGGAGATACACCGGTTGCGACTCCGTCGCATCATCCATGTATCGCTCTACAAAGAATCGTACCCTCGCTTCAATGGGTTGATCTGAGATGTTCTTCACGCGCACCCTGCCAAGAGGCCTGTATGCCAACGCCTCGTAGGCCGAGGGGTACACACCTCCCGTCATCTCAACTCCCTCGATGCTCGCAAGGCTTGCGCGCACTGCCCCGAACATCGCCTTCAGTGACACCTGCAGCCGGTCACTGGTGTAGCGGTTCAAGTCGATGCTGTTGAACGATGCTTCGAACTCCCGCACCGAGCCGCTCCCCTTGCGATTGTCCTGCGACATGAACCGCAGGTAACTGACATCAGCTTCAAAGAACTTGTATGCCCACCCTACTCCGACTCCAACACCATAGACGAAGGGCACTTCGGACTTGCTGTAGTACAAGCCGCTCCGCACCAGGAGTCCTAGATCTGTCTTCCACTCATAACCGATTGCACCAGTGCCGTTCGAGATGGAGAGCTGACCGGCAATCGTTAAGGATGAATTGATATCATAGGCGACCCCGAAGTCCACATAGCGCGCGCTGCTCATACGGTACTGTTCGAATTCCTGGGGGAACACTCCGCTCAAGTAGTGCATGATGTTCCTGCCAACGACTGAGAGAGCGAGATTGCCCACGGGCTTCCAATGAACCCCAAGGTCAAAGTTCCACCTGCTCACCACATGCTCATCATCAGGAAGCCGCTCAATGTATGAAGACGTGTCACGAATGATAAGCTGATACTGTATGTCGGTGATCTTCTCAGTGCGATAGCGTGCACCGATGCCGAACGAGAATGCCTCGGAGACCTTGAACG
>CAYHRX010000416.1:0-3622 GCA_964359075.1 uncultured Chitinophagales bacterium | reverse complement strand
CACTGTTCCGATAGCTCCAGAACTCCCGTCCGTCATACCGACTTATTCCTCCCCACGTCCCGAACCATAGATAGCCTCGAGAATCTTGAAAAAAGCAGGAGACGGCAGATTGTGCAAGGCCATCTGCCGTTGTGTACGTCTTGAATGGATATGTTTGCGAGAGAGCCGGGGAGGCAATCACAACGGCAACAAGGAAAACTACAATGGGAAGACGAGTGAACATACGCGGGAAGTCCAAATCCTAAGTTCCAACCAATCTACATGCGGAAGGCGAGATAGTCAACAGGTAAACAGGTGTTCATCGGTGGACAAAACAAAAAGTCCCAAGCCTTTCGACTTGGGACTCGCAAGCATAAGAACCTGGCAGAGCACAATCAACGCAACAACAATAGCCTCTTCGTCTGCGTGAACACGTCGGAAGGAGCGGGTCTTGTGATCGTACTTGTTGAGACCGCCGTCCCACACGCCAATCCAGAGTGCTCCTGATGCATCCTGAAGTATTGCCACAACATTGTTGCCGCTCAAGCTACTCGTATCGCCCGGATCATTGCGGAAGTGGATGAACCGGTCGCGGTTCGCAGGATAGAGATTAAGTCCCCCCTCCAGTGTGCCGATCCAGATATTCCCATCCCGGTCCTCGCATAGCGACGTGATCCAGTTGTCCGAGATCGAGTTCGTATCCGCCGGATCGTGCTTGAACACCGTGAAAGTATACCCATCGTACAGGTTCAGTCCGTCCTGAGTACCGAACCACATCAAACCTTGGTGGTCCTCGAGGATGGCATTTACTGTCGACTGTGAAAGTCCATGCTCAACGGAGAGGCGATTGAGTTTCATCTCGTTTGCCTGTGCTTGCAGGCCGATGAGAATGAGCACCACAAACAGATTGAGGGAAGTTGGGTGTCGATGTGCCGAGAAGATAACGCGGACAAGAGTTGCGATCATGCTATTGCCGAGGCTGAAGAACGGCCTATTTAGTCGACGTCAGAAAGTCACTTCTTGTTGAAGATTTCGTCGGAAAGACCTGTGTTGATCTTGTACGCTGAATATCGGACGGTGATAGTACCCTTGCGCGGCATTTGGGGGCGCTGCACTGGCGCCGCCTCTTCCATGCCCGTTATTTGCTCGGTCGTGTCTGCAGAGGAGGAAGTGAATTGCACGGTAAGCAGGGAGGGCATGAGATAGTTGTTTTGCTTTTCGTACCGGAATGCTGCCGTCATCGTGCGGCCATCGAACAACGACGAGACAATCCTCATCGGTTTCCATCTTGTCCCGTCAATGTAGAGCAGCAGCTTTGTGGCCCGCGCACGCTCATCCTTCGGCCTCAGGAGAAGCTCAAACTGCTTCCCTTCTGGAGACATTTGTTCTGTGACCCCTTCAACCGTGAACCGCGCAAGAACCCTTGACGCGCTGAACGCGAGACCTTCACGCGGCAGAATTGCAAAGTTCTCCGACTCGAAGTGGAACTTGTCAGGCTGTTTGTAGTACATGTGCACCTGCATCGGTGGGATGGTCATACGCTCCATGTCCGCTGTAATGTCGAGGACGACACTGTAGTCCTGCACACCGGAGAAGCTGACATCCACCTTCTTGAGAATCTCTTCACCTGAAGGTTGAGCAAGTCCTTCAACGACACTCAAGAGCACGGCGCACGTTATGAACAATTGCAGAAGCATCTGTGTCAGGCTCCCACTCTTGCCTCTTGCCTCGAAACAACCACATTGTATAACCACATCAGCACTGTCGCCCCAATGCCGATGCCGATGAGTGAAAACCAGATCATGGAGGGATTACCGGCTGCCTTTGAGGTTTCATACAGCCATCCGCCAAATGGGTCACCAACAAAGCGTGCGATGGCAATCGGCAGGAACGCGTATCCTTGAAACAACCCTTGCTGACCGGGAGGAGCAATCTCAGAGATATACTCATAGTACCGTGGGGCCTGAATCATCTCCCCGACTGCGAAGGCAACGATGCCGGCGGCGATTGTCGGGATGCTCGGATACAAGGCGATAATTACCCAGATCAGGCTTGAAAGCGCAAACCCGAGCACAATGGCTGTGCGAGTTGGAACATGCTTCGTGAGGCGGTTCAGAGGAATCTGAAAGAGAATGATTGCACCTGCTCCGGCCCATGATTGGACAATCTCGTAAGGCGCGTCCTTGTCGATGTAGTCGGTGATGTAGTATGGCACGATGATGAATTCTTGCCAGAAGATAATCCAGTAGAGTGAATAGATCAGAAGAAAAATCATGAACTTCACGTTCGCCAGCACCACAAAGAGGTTGGCGATCTTCTTTCCAAGCGACTCTGCCACAACGGGCGTACTGCCTTGTACCTCCTTGTACAGAATCAGATTAACGATCAGCATCGCCAGGCAGCTTAGTGATGACACCAGGTAGACAAACTCATTGCCGAATTCGTCACGTACAAAATACGCAATTGTAGGACCGAGCATAGCACCCACATTCACCAGCCAGTAGTAGACGGCATAGCCCAGCGATTTGGTTTGTTCTGTCGTGGTCACGGCAACTGTGCCCAGCACCGATGGCTTGATGAACGCGCCTCCGAACGCAGTCAGCACGAGAAACATTGTTAGAAGCCAGTAGAGCGAGAAACCGTCATAGACTCCGGCGAACGCAGTCATGCCAACAGAGCCAATTAGGAAGTAGCCGAGTGCCAGCACAGAAAATGCGACGTTGAATGCCCGACGAAAGCCCCACTTATCAGCCAACGTGCCAGCGAGAATCGGGAGGAGATAGATCAAGCCGCCAAACATCCCGGAGAGTTGTCCCGCCTCCGATTCTGAGAAGCCGAGCTTGTTGCGCATGTAGATCATGAACACGATCTGTTGGCCGTAATAGGCCAGACGCTCAAACAGCTCCATGCCGTTTGCAACCCAGAAGGTTGGATGAAATCCGTTTTTGAATTCGCGGAGTCGTTCAGAAAGGTTCAAGTGAGTCTCCTTATGATTGACGATTGTGAGATGAATTCAGTGCTAGATTCTCACCAACTCCTCTTGAATCTCCCCCGTTACCTCCGGCACACCGTCATGGCGAATGAACATGTTCACTTCGGTCCGGACTGCCATGTCGCCTTCGAGATAAATCCCTGGCTCAACGGAGAAGAGACATCCAGGCATGAGCTGACGTTCGTCCTTTGTCTCAAGGTTGTCGATGTTCACTCCATTCCCGTGCACTTCCTCGCCGATGGAGTGACCGGTGCGGTGAACAAAGTACTTTGCGTATCCCCCCTTCTTCACCACCGACCGACACGCATCATCCACCTGCCAGCCGTAGCACGATTTTCTTTGGGCGAATTGGTCTTTCACAAACTGGATGGCTGTACTCCGCGCATTCTTCGCAACGGTGAAGATCTCCTGATATTTCTTCGACGGCTCATCCCCGATATACCCGACCCATGTGATGTCGTAGTAGATTGCACCGGGCACGTTCTTCTTTGCCCAGAGATCAATAAGCACCGTATCGCCCTGTTTGAATGTTCGGGCGTTGGCCTGCGTTGATTCAAAATGCGGATCGGCAGGATGATCATTTGTTCCTACGATGGGTGGATCGGTAGTCATTAGCCCGCTTTCGGCGAACCGGCGCATGATGAACTGCTG
>CAYHRX010000415.1:0-3629 GCA_964359075.1 uncultured Chitinophagales bacterium | reverse complement strand
GAGAAATCGCGAGCCTTTTTTTCATCTCAACCTGTTACTTTTTAGACAGCCTCCTGGGGGTGAGGTCGTTTTGCCAGTTGCGGACCCCTCCTTCGGTCCCTCACCAAGGGGGAGGGAGGGTTTGCCTTTTCTTACGAGCAGGCTGATGCTAACGCCGACTTGAATCCCGAACACGTTGTGCGTGGTGCCGGAAAGCTTTGGGTTCTTCCGTACATTTCCACCCAAATCAAGAACATAGATAGCATTGAAGTCCTCGGTTAGATGCTCTCTCATTCCGTCAAAAGCAAATCCATCTAGGAATCCGTTGTTGCTGACGAAAGCCACGATTCCCTCGTCTCCAATCCTGTCCGAAGCCCAACGGAATGCTTTCACATATGGATCAGAAAGTACGTTTCTGTTTGTTGCGGAACTGTCACTTGCATAAGTTTCCGAGACACGCTTGTCCATTGTCGGATACTTGCGATTCTTGTTGTTGTCATTCTGGTCTATCTGTTTTGCATTGTATGGTGGGTTTCCCAGAATCACGAATATCGGCGACTTCTTCTGCCGCTCAACGCGCTCGGTGTTCTTCGTCGTGAACAGCTCCGCCTGGTGCGGCTCAGCCAGCTCAAACGTATCCACAAGACAAATCCCCTCGAACGGCTTGTACTCACCGATCTTCTCAAAGAACTCGTGCTCAATGTTCATCGAGGCGATGTAGTAGGGGAGAAGCATCACCTCGTTGCAGTGCAGCTCGTGCTGGTACTTGTAGGTGAGCGCCTGCCGCTTGATCTCCTGCATCACCCGCACGATGAACGTCCCTGTCCCCACGAACGGGTCGAGAATGTGCACGCCTTTGTCGCTGAGCGAGCGTCCGAACTCCTTCTGCAAAATCTCCTCCACGCTCTTCACGATGAAGTTCACAATCGGCTGGGGCGTGTACACAATGCCGTGCGTGTCCGCCACTTTCACGGAGAAGCCCTGGAAGAACTTCTCGTACACGGTATTGAGGAAGTGCTGCTTCTGCGCGAAGTCGGTGATGGTATCGGCGGCGGCTTCGATGGCAACGTAGAGCCGGTCGAACTTGCTGAGGAACTCCGCCCGGCTGAACGCCTGCGAGGTGAGCGCATCGATCACCTTCTCGATCTCGACGGCGATGACGTTGCGGCGTGTGAAGTCGGAGTTCTTGAACACCGTGCGGAAGATGCGCTCGGTCAGCAGGTGCTGGATGAGCATCTCCTCCACAGCCTGTACAGAGAGGTTCGGGTTCACAGAGTGGCGGCACAGCTCAACAAAGTCTGCAAACGCACGGATGAAGTGCTGGTTGGTCTTGCGCTCTTCCTCAATACGGGTGAGGAGGCCTTTGGCAAGCTCGGGGATTTTGTCTTTGAACTCGGTTGCCGCTTCTTCCCATTGCATTACCGCCGGCTGGCGGTAGCCGAACAACTCCTGCAGTGTATCGACAAGCCGGTCAGGCTTGGAGATGTCTTCGTCGAGTACGAGCTTGTTTTTCTGCCACAGGATTGCCCGCTCAGGCGCCTGGAAGAGGATATTGTCTTTGGGATAGCCGAGCTTGAATTTCTTGTCTACTTCTTCTTCGAGATCGTCGTGGCTGTCCTTTGCTTCCCAATAGCCGCGAGGCAGGTCGAACGAATCAACCAATGCGCCGTCGACTCTAATGGGATTCTGTTGCGCCCGCTTGATGGAGAATTCAGGAATCAGCTTCCAATCAACCTGTCGGCAGCAGTGGTTTAACAACTCTTGGAATGCAGACCGGACGGCGGTTTCGTGGGTGATGTTGGCTGACTCGAAGCCCTTCAGCGCTTCGTAGTACGCTCTGACAGGCTTGTGTGTGGGTTTGAGTGAGAGGGGGTGCATTGCGGGGGAGGAGATTACCTGTAGACGTCGCGACGGTGGCGGATTCTAACAATGTCTACAACTCGTTCACGGTCGAACACGGCATACACTATTCTGTAGTCTCCTTCCCGGATACGCCAAAGGTTTTCTTCGCCTGAGAGCTTTCGACATCCGCGTGGCCGTGGTTCCATCGCAAGTCCATCGATTTTCTTGATCATCCGTTCGACAAGCGCTGCACTGAGCGATTCGAGCTCCTTTCGAGCAGTGCGAGCGAAAGTTATTTGATAATCAGCCACGTAATTTGCCTTTGCGTCTCAACCGCCGTTTGACTGACTCGTATGTCTCTCTTGGCTCCTCGACGCGGAGGTGTGCACTCAGACTATCCTGGAAGTCTTCCCATAGAGCGCCATGCTTTTTCAGATCGATTATGACAGCCTTTTTTCTTCCTTTGCTATCGGTAACGTAGTGTATTCCGTTCATACCATTCTCCTTTGACCTTCCAAAAGGTAGGGATGTTCCGCGTATGTTTCAACTCAGGGCTTCATAACTCTTCTGCAACTTCTCAAGGTTCGTTTCAAATGTTGCCTGCTTTTCCTTTTCCTTCTCCACCACATCCTTCGGTGCTCGGGCAACGAAGCTCTCGTTGTTCAGCTTACCACGGATGCCGTTGAGTACACCGGTGAGGCGTTCGATCTCCTTCCTGAGGCGGGTCTTTTCCACTTCGATATCGATCAAGCCTTCGAGTGGAACAAACAGCTCTTCGCCCTGAACCACAGCGCTGGCAGAAAGCCTGGGTCGGGCGCCATCTCTCAGGAATGAGAGAGAAGTAACTCGCGCAAGGCGTTGCAGGTAGCCCTCGTATTGCTTCAAGCGATCCGCATGCCGGGCAGGACTAAGCTTCATCACGAGCGCAATCTCCTTTGACGGAGCAATACTCATCTCGCCGCGGATGTTGCGGACCGACTCGATGACACTCTGAACGAATCCCATCTCATCTTCAACTTGTTTGTCGATCATCCGGTCGTCGGCCTTGAAGAGCTGCGAGCGCATGATCGTTTCACCCGGTGTCCGCTGGCGGATATTCTGCCAGAGTTCTTCAGTAACGAATGGCATGAGAGGATGCAACAGACGCAACGCTCCATCAAAGATGTCCAATGCCCGACTGACGACCGCCTGCTTCACTGCGGTCGGCTCAGTGCCATATAGCCTCGACTTGATCATCTCCACATACCAATCGCAGTAGTCATGCCAGAAGAAGTCGTAGATGGTCTTCGATACCTTGTTTATCTCGTATTCCTTCAGCGCCGACACAATCTCCTGTGTTGTGGAATGGAACCGAGAGAGTATCCAGCGGTCAGCGAGGTCGAGATGATCGAGGTTGAAGTCAGACTTCCTGGGTGCCTCACCAGTTTGGTCACGGTTCATCAGCAGGAAGCGCCCGGCGTTCCAGATCTTGTTGGCAAAGTTGCGGCCCAGCTCGTTCTTCTCCTTTGAATACAGGATGTCCTGTCCGAGCGGAGCGAGATAGAGAATGGTGAAGCGCACGGCATCGGCGCCGTATTCGTTGATGAGGTCCATCGGCTCGGGGGAGTTGCCAAGCGACTTGGACATCTTGCGACCCTTGTCGTCGCGAACGAGGCTGGTGAAGTACACCTCTTTGAACGGGACGTTGTCTTCGAGCCTGGTGCTGTCCGTGAAGCTCGGACCGAACTTCAATCCCGCCATAATCATGCGCGCCACCCAGAAGAA
This sequence comes from uncultured Chitinophagales bacterium, assembly GCA_964359075.1. GTDB lineage: Bacteria > Bacteroidota > Ignavibacteria > UBA10030 > UBA6906 > UBA11986. Next base: position 44 of record CAYHRX010000415.1, on the reverse strand, counting down.
GATGATGTCGGGTGCGGTGACGAGTGTGGTCGTGGGATAGAAGT
>CAYHRX010000414.1:0-3629 GCA_964359075.1 uncultured Chitinophagales bacterium | reverse complement strand
AGGACACCAACCAGCGCCAGCTCGATGAGATCTGTGCCAAAGTTGAGGCCTCTCCCGATCCCGACCCCCGCACGGCAACGCTCTTTGTCGTCCCGGACGAGGTGATACCATCGGACGTGACGACCGACCTCCCCACACGTCCATCCATGGCGACTCAAATCTCCATGAGGGAAGCAATCAATGAAACGCTCAAGGAGGAGTTCAGGCACAACCCCCACACCTTCCTCTGGGGCCAGGATGTTGCCTCGAAGGAGAAGGGTGGCGTCTTCAATGTAACCAAGGGGATGCAGCAGGAATTCGGCAGCCAGCGGGTGTTCAATGCACCGAATGCTGAGGATTTCATCGTTGGCAACGCAAATGGATTCGCTCGGTACCGAAACGACATCTGGGTGTGCATTGAGGCCGCTCAATTTGCCGACTACGTCTGGCCGGCAATGGAGCAGATCATCGAGTGTTCTCACGACTACTACCGCACGAACGGTCAGTTCGCCCCGAATATTGTAATCCGCCTTGCTTCCGGGGGCTACATTGGGGGTGGATTGTACCACTCTCAAAACCTTGAAGCGGTGTTTACTTCGCTTCCAGGGCTGCGTGTTGTGGTCCCGGCATTTGCAGACGACGCAGTCGGGATGTTGAGAGCAGCCTTCAGGAACCGGGGCGTTACGTTGTATCTTGAGCCAAAATTCCTCTACAACCAGTTCTTTGCGAAGGCCCCGCATCCCGGGAACAACTTCTATGTCCCGTTCGGTAAGGCAAGAGTACGGCATGAAGGGACAGACCTTTCCATCATAAGTTACGGCACAGCAGTTCATTGGGCGCTCCGCGCAGCATCCAAACTTGCTGACGAAGGTGTGAGTGCTGAAGTGGTTGACCTGCGTTCGCTTGCGCCGTGGGACAAAGAGACCGTTATGGCAAGCGTGAAGAAAACTGGGCGTGTACTTGTTGTGCACGAAGACAAACAGACTGGCGGTTTCGGCGGCGAGGTTGCCAGCTACATTGCAGAACACGGCTTCAAGTATCTCGATGCGCCGGTAACAAGGCTCGGATCTGAGGACACGCCAGTCCCATTTTCCAGGATACTCGAGGCCGCCGTGCTTGTCCAGGAGTCTGATGTCTACGAGGCGGCAAGGAAGCTCGCATCGTATTAGGATGTCCTGATCCTTTTTGTTTTGCGACCTCGCGACGGATTCATATTCGTCAGTCGGGAGGGTTTGGCACGGAGAATATTTTTGTACTACCAGACATAGGTGTTGACTTTTCAGAATTCTTTTGTAGCTTAACTCTCAGGGGGTTGTGGTCTGCGACTTTTTCACCAGTGTTGCATTCACGTTGGTGTGCCGGAGGGAGTTATGAAAAAGAGCAGTCAGAAAATGCGGCATCTCATCCTCACCAGGCTCTACGCCCACCTCGAAGAACACTACTCCATCAGCTTAGCAGACGATTTCCCTTTCGATGAAGAATTCACTCTCCACCACATAGATGCCATCCTTGCGTTCAGAAGTGATCCGCAGCTGGATGAACTACGCGCCGCGCTCGACCGCCTGGAAGACGGCACCTTCGGTGTCTGCATCAGCTGCAAGAATTCCGTTGACGAGACGTCGATGGATGCAGACCCAACACGTCGGTTCTGCGAGCGGTGCGAGCATATGTACAGCCACGTTGTCTTGAACTACGAAGGGTTCCCGCTGCCGGTATAGCCTTCTGTTGTCGTCCACCCCTGTTTGCTTCGCCGTGCTGGTGTCTTGGATTTTTATGTCATGTTGTCTACATTATAGTCCGGGCCTCATCCATAACATCCTGGTTTCATTCTTCTCACATCAATCTTACCCCTCATGAAACGTGACCTGATTTCCTTCGCCGTATGGTCGAAAGAGAAACTGACCGAAGTCCTGAAGCTTGCTCGCAGCCTGAAACTTGGTGAGGTGGAAAACTATGCTCCGTTGACAAACAAGAGTGCCGCTCTTATTTTCGAGAGAGAATCCCTGCGTACCCGCGTCTCGTTCGAAGTATGTGTAGCACAGCTTGGAGGCCATCCCGTGTTCTTGCAGCAGGAGACGATCGGCATGGCAACACGGGAGTCGGTGCACGACATCGGATCAGTCCTCTCGCACTACAATGAGCTGATCGTTGCCCGCACGGTAAAGCATCAGACCGTTGTGCAGCTAGCTGAGAGTGCGACGGTTCCAGTCATCAATGCGATGACGGATCTGGTGCACCCATGTCAGGTATTGTCCGATGTGTTCACACTGCAGGAACTCGGCAAGTTCAATGAGAGTGCGAAAGTCGTCTATGTCGGGAACGGCAACAACATCAGCAACTCATGGCTTGAGCTGGCGGAGAAGTTCCCGATGCATCTAGTGGTATCCTGTCCATCAGGGTACGAGCCACACTCCCAGATTCTGGAGCAAGCCCAGTCGGCAAACGTCAGTCGAGTAGACATGGTCGAAGATCCGTTTGAAGCCGTGAAAGATGCGGATGTTCTTTACACGGACAAGTGGCCCTCAAGTGCCGACGCAGGAGAAAGTACTCAGGTCCACAAGGTATTCAGAATCTACCAGGTGAACGCGGCACTGCTCAAGCATGCGAAGGCGGATTGTGTGGTGATGCACAGGCTTCCTGCGAACAGGGGAGAAGAAATCACCCGCGACGTTCTCGATGGGCGACATTCGGTTGTGCTGCAGCAGGCAGAGAACAGGCTTCATTTGCAAAAGGGGATCATCGGTTACCTCCTGCAAGGCCAGACCTGAGTGTCGTGAATTGTGAGCGGTTCTGTTGGGGATGGATACGGGAGTAGACGCGCAGAGAGATGATGTGTTCAAAAATCTGCACTGTTGGCCGTGTTCGTTCTGGCACAAAGGTTGGAGCATTTGGATGATGGATAATCCAATTTCATTGCGAGGAGTTGTCATGAAGAGAGCATTGATAGTCGTGGGTCTTCTGATTGCGGGCCTGTCGGCGTCTTTAGCACATGGGGCATTTGGAGTCTCATTTGGCGTCTTCTATTCTTCCCTCAGTCCGCACGGGGAATGGATCTCGTGTGATGCCGGGGTGTATGCCTGGCGACCAATGGGCGTTGCAGCAGGATGGAGGCCATACTATCAGGGTCGGTGGTGCTGGACCGATGACGGCTGGTATTGGGTGTCGGATGAGCCGTGGGCATGGGCAACATACCATTATGGCCGTTGGTACTATGACGACTATTATGGTTGGGTGTGGGTACCGGGTTATGACTGGGCCCCGGCATGGGTTGAGTGGCGCTACGGAGGCGATTGTATCGGATGGGCGCCTTTGAGTCCATATGCGGTGTTCGGCATTAGCTTTGGGATCCACTATCGTTCGTACTGGATCACTCCGCATCATTGGTGGTCATTCGTCGACTGTCGCTATATCAGTGACCCTTATGTCCATCGCTATGTGTATCGAACGGAAAACAACACTCGCTACATTGGGCGCACACGATCGGCCGGAAGCGTTCGACACGATGGTGGACGCATCGTCAGTCGCGGTCCCGATCGGGAATACGTTGAGCGTCGCGGCAACGTGCGCGTTGAGCGGGCTGAGATACGGGAAGTATCGGATCGCGCCGTGGATCGGATCGTGCGTGATGGCGGACGAGAGCGGGTAGAAGT
>CAYHRX010000413.1:0-3632 GCA_964359075.1 uncultured Chitinophagales bacterium | reverse complement strand
GCTCTTTCACCTTCAGGTCTTCCGGTCCCACGCCATCCAGCGGCGAGAGCGATCCTCCGAGCACGTGGTACAGACCCTTGAAGTCATTCGTCTTCTCCACGGCGATTACGTCGTTCGGTTCCTCCACCACACAAATGAGGGAGCGGTCACGTTTCGCGCTTGCACAGATGGCGCAGGGGTCGTCCTCGGTGATGTTCCAGCAGACCGAGCAGTAGCGGATGCGGTCTTTCATGTTTACGAGCGCCCGCGCCATCTTCACCACATCCTCCCGTGGCTGCTTCAACAAAAAGAGCGCAAGCCTCTGCGCCGACTTCCTGCCAATGCCCGGAAGCCGGGAGAATTCTTCTATGAGTTGTTGCAGTGCTTCTGACGTGTAGAGCATACCCAAATCCCCCGGCTACAACCCCGGCAAGTTCAATCCCGGTATATTCGGTAACATCCCGCTCGTCACTTTTGCCATCTCCTCTTGTGCCATCTTCGCTGCTTCTTCCAGTGCCTTGTTGGTAGCTGCGACGACAAGGTCCTCCAGCATCTCGGCATCGTTCGGATCGATCACTTCCTTCTCAATCTTGATCTTCAAGACCTGTTGCTTTCCGTTCGCGGTCACCTTCACCATGCCGCCGCCTGCTTCACCTACGACGGTCTTTGCTTCCAGCTCCTGCTGCACCTGCGCCATCTTCTCCTGCATCTTCTGGATCTGCTTCATCATCCCCATCATGTTCGGCATGGCCGGCATTGGATTCCTTTCTTGTAATGATCAAAGATTCTCATTGTACTCTGTTGTCAATGTATCTGTTTGGCTCAGGAAAGTCAATGAAAGGTCAGAGGAGGAGCAAGACAACCGAGAAGTTGAGTTGCGCCCGTTTCCTTGACTTTCGTTCAAAATACGGTTAAATTTCCATGCAATTTTCACACCATCTTACGCATCCACAGTCAACTGTCGGAGTATCCATCCTTTGGGCAAGGGTCCTCAGCAAGCAACCGGTGAAGACAAGAGAGAGCAGGAGATGCTGCAGAGTACAGGTGAGATTCCCCGCCACATTGCAATCATCATGGACGGTAACGGTCGTTGGGCGAAGAAGCGCGGCTTGCCGCGCATTGCCGGCCACAGTGAAGGTGTGGAGTCTGTCCGTGACACTGTTGAGGCATGTGGCCAGTTGGGTGTAGGATACCTCACGCTGTACGCTTTTTCGACCGAGAATTGGAAACGCCCGGCAGAGGAAGTCTCTCTCCTGATGCGACTGCTTCTGAAGGCATTGAAGGATGAGACCGACCGCCTTCACCAAAACAACGTGCGCTTGAAGGCCATTGGCGACACTGGAGCGCTCCCGCGGGAAGTGCAGGATGAGCTCTGTGAAGATATACAAAGGACCAAGGACAACACTGGCCTCACCTTAACTCTGGCGCTCAGCTATAGTGGGCGGTGGGACCTGACGCAGGCAGCAAAGCGCCTGATTGCGGATGCGAAAACCGGAAAGGTCTCAGAATCTGACATCACCGATCAACTCATTTCTAGCTATCTCTCCACCGCGGGCGTCCCCGATCCGGATCTGCTTGTTCGAACCAGCGGGGAATTTCGCATCAGCAACTTCCTCCTCTGGCAGCTTGCCTATTCGGAAATCTATATCACCAAGAAGCACTGGCCGAGCTTCCGCAGGGATGAACTATATGAAGCCATCAAGGATTATCAGAAGCGCGAGCGCCGGTTCGGCATGGTAAGCGAGCAGCTGCAAAAAACCCCCGACGGTGTCGGGGGCAAGGAAAGTACTTTCAGCCGTATTGTACGAAGTGTGACGGGATCGTAGCATGAAGAACTGTCTGTTGATAGTTGCAGCTGTGGGAGTTTTCTTTTCTGGTTCACCCCAAGTGTTTGCCCAGCGTACTCAGCCCCAGGAGGTCTACAAGATTCTTGGCATCTCTGTCGAAGGCAACACCCTTGCCGACCCCGCTGCGGTTATTGCGAACACAGGACTCAAGGTCGGCGATGAGATTCTTCTCCCCAGTGACCAGGTTGCCCAGGCGATTCGCAAGCTATGGCAGCTAAAGATCTTTGAAGACGTGCAGATCGCCATCGACCGCAAGGCAGGCAACGGGATGTACATCGTGTTGAGGGTGAGGGAGCTGCCGCGCTACGAGCGAACGGAAATGACCGGCCCGGATGAGGTAAGCGAGAGCGATATCGAGAAGAAGATACCTTTCGTGCGTGGTCAGGTGATTCAGCCTCACGATCTCGTCAGGATCCAAAAAGAGATTGCCAAGCTCTATGAAAGCGAAGGCATGTTGCTTGCCGACGTGAAGGTTGCCACCGAACCGATCGACACGGCAGTGAACCGCGTGGTTCTCAAGGTGGATATCGACGAAGGCACGGAAGTTAAAGTGCGCAACATCGAGTTTGACGGAAATGCTGCCTTCGACGACGGCGATCTGCGTGGCGCAATGGACGAAACGAAAGAGGCAAAGTGGTGGAAGTTCTGGTCGTCTGCCAAATTCGACCGGAAGAAATATGGGGAAGACAAAAAGCTAATCGTGCAGTTCTATCGGAAGAATGGCTACCGAGATGCCGAGGTGGTTTCTGATTCGATATGGTATAGCCCTGACAAAGAGGACATGTCAATCCTCATGGGTGTGTATGAAGGGCCGCAGTACAAGATCCGTCATATCACGTGGGAAGGCAACACGGTCTACTCCGACACATTGCTGAACGAACGACTCGGTATCCTGCCGGGGGAAGTTTACAATGCGCAGAAATTTGAGCAGAACCTCCGTGGGAATGAGGCTCAATCGGATGTGTCATCGCTGTATCTGGACAATGGCTATCTGCGCTTCAGCCTTGAGCCGCGGGAGACACGTGTTGCGCCGGACAGCATTGACATCAACATCCGTGTGTATGAATTGAACCAGTTCAAGATCGGCCACATAGCGATCAAAGGGAACACGAAGACACACGAGCGAGTGATCAGGCGGGAATTATTCACCAGGCCGGGCGACTACTTCAGTCGTGCGGCCATTATCCGCAGTCTCCGCCAGCTCCAAGTGCTGAACTACTTCAATCCTGAAAAGCTCAAGCCCGACTATGCCATGGTCGATGACAAGACGGTTGATCTTGCGTACGAGGTGGAAGAGAAGTCCAGTGATAATATCAACGCGTCCGTTGGCTACAGCGGCGCGTTTGGTGTGACGGGTGCGTTGGGCTTTACCATCAACAACTTCAACATTGCCGATCCTCTCTCAGGTGGGGCGGGGCAGATTCTGAATTTCGAGTGGCAGTTTGGCAGCGGCTCGCGGTTCCGGACGTTCACGCTGGGCTTCACTGAGCCGTGGTTGTTCGACACACCAACGCTCATAGGCGTCAGTCTCTTCGACACGCGGCAGATCTACACATACGACTTGCAGCAGACCGGTGGCTCGCTGCGTGTGGGTCGGCGCTTCCAGTGGCCGGATAACTACTTCCGCGGCGACTGGATCCTGAATGCGCAGCATAACGATGTGCGCGACGGTCGGGGGATCTATCGGGAAGGCGTCTCCTCGCAGGTGTCCATCACGCAGATTATTACGCGCAACAGCATAGACAATCCCGTGTTTCCAACCATTGGCTCGAATGTATCGCTTTCGGTCCAGGTCTCTGGTGGGCC
>CAYHRX010000412.1:0-3642 GCA_964359075.1 uncultured Chitinophagales bacterium | reverse complement strand
ACGGCAATCGCATACGAAACCTTGAACTCACTGTAGCGCAGGTTCGCTCCACCTGCCCGGATGATGTACGCGAAGTTTTCCGGAATGGTGAGATACTTCCGGTTGTCCATGCACATCCCGATCAGCAGCTCGGCCCGTTGGTACGGATCAAACGAACGACCGAGGTTGTGGTACTCCAACAATCTCCCAATGGGTTGATCCCGATACTCATCAGGGATATCGGCAACCGATTCGACTGAAATGAGACGGTCCATGTCCTCCTAACTTGCCTGCTGTGGGTGAAGGCCCTTGAGTGGTACTTCCTCCGCCATCTCTTCCGGCGGACGCTTGTCTTCGATCTGTTGTGCAAGCTTCGGCGCCTGCTCTCTCATAATCTTGCGTACGGTGACGTGCAGCCACAGATGGCCGATCAGCGTTACGACAAAGAAGAACATCCACGCCGTCGTCCAGATGCCTGTGGCTTTCAGGAGATAGCCGAAGATGATCGGACAGACGAAGCCGCCAAGCCCACCGATGACGCCGACAATTCCACCGACAACTCCGACCTCTCTCGGGAAATAGTCGGGGATGAATTTGTACACCGCTGCCTTCCCAATCCCCATCATAATCCCCACGATGAAGACGAGGACGGTGAAGATCCATACGTTTGCCTGAAAGTAGATGTGCGTGAGGCCCTTCGCAAGCAGTTGCTTCTTCACAACAGTGTCGCCCACCTTCACCGCAGGCTCTTGCCAAAACGTGAACGTCGGCCACACGAGCAGTCCTGCATCCCACCCTTCAGAACTGCGGTGTGGCTTCGACATGACCGGATATGATTTCTCACCGACAACAACCTTCTCCGCCGTTACTTCCTTCACTACTCCGCCTCTATCGGCCATGACACCCTGTCCCGGCGACTCAATGTCCATCCTCGGCACGCAGAGCAACACGAAGCAGACGAGGCACGAGCCGAATACCCAGTACATCACCGCACGTGCGCCATACCTGTCCGAGAGCCAGCCGCCAAGCGCACGAATCACGCCTGACGGGAAGCTGAAGATACTTGCCATCAGTCCGGCGAGTGCAACACTCATTCCATATGCACTCACGTAGTACGGGATCAACCACTGCGCGAGAGCAACGAACCCGCCGAACACCACGAAGTAGTACAGCCCGAACCGCCACACGCGTGTGTACTTAAGCGGAGCGAGGCGCTGCATGAGCGTGAGCTCCTGACCGTGTTCGACCTTCTTTGTTTTGGTAAACGCAAAGAAGAGGATGGCCATAACTACGAGCGCTGCGGCATAGATCTGCGGCATCGAGCGCCACGCATCAAGGTTCTCTCCACCGTTGGTGAGCCACTTAAGCAGCCACGGGGCAGCGAGACTCGTGATCGCAGAGCCGGCGTTCCCTGCGCCGAAGATTCCGAGCGCCGTTCCCTGTCGCTCCTTCTTGAACCAGAGCGAAGTGTACGCTATGCCCACGGCAAACGACGCTCCCGAAAGACCGAAGCCGAGACTTCCGAGAAGGAACTGTTCGTAGTCCGTCGCGTAGCTCAGAAGATAAGTGGGGACGGCGGAGATGAGCAGGAGCAGACCGAAAACAAGCCGACCGCCATACTTGTCCGTGAGAATCCCTATCGGCAGCCGCATGATGGAGCCTGTGAGCACGGGAATGCCGATGAGCCAGCCGATCTGCGCTTTGTCCCACGAAAAGACCCCCTGCTCAACAAGAAAGGTCACGAGCACGCCGTTCATCGTCCACACCGCAAAGCAGACGGTGAACGCCAGCGTGTTCATCGTGAGTACGAGAATGCTATTTTTATCTTCTGTCATGTTGCATTGTTGTTCGAAGTGTGACCGATGTGGAGCCTAGGCTTTCCGCACCGATCGCCATGCGGCATACCACCGCACCACCTGTGGCTTCCGCCAGAGGTACGGATTGGGGACAACAAGGATGTGCACGAGACGCGTAAATGGCGCAAACGCAATCATCAACCATGCGCTGATGATGTGCACCTTCACCATCCACGGCATGGCGGTGATGTAGGTGATGTCGGGGTTGAGCGTGACGAGCGACCAGAGGTACGGCGTCGCAAGTGAAGCGAACCACGACGAGCCCCAGCTATGGAACACGGCGACGTAGAGCCCGCTAAGTATTTGCACGACAAAGCTGGCGAAGACAATCCAGTCGGCCCAGCTTGTTACTTTCTTCACCTTCGGGTCGGTCAGTCTTCTGATGATGATGGAAGTAAGCCCCAGCATCGTGAGCAGGGCCGCGACGAGCGCGGTTCCTTCAAGGATGTAGAGGCGCAGCGGGTGACTGTTCCACCAGAGAATTTCTTTGGGGATCAGGAACGCAACTACATGTCCTGCCAGCACCGTGATGATGCCGAAGTGGAACGGCACGAGTCCCCAGAAGTGGTGCTGGTTCTCTAGGAACTGTGATGAGAGACTGGAGAACGTGAACGCCTCCGTCCGATAGCGGCGGATGGAGACGAGCAGGAAGATAATCATCGCAACGTATGGGAAGACGATGAAGAATATCTGATCGAGGAAAAAGGGGCCGGTGCTAATCATATTATGTACTCCTGATGGACGGTCGACTCATACGCTTGGGAAAGCGCCACCGAGTCACGGAGGAACAGAGAGTATCGGGAGTGAGGTCTCCGTTCGCACGTTCTCGGCGCCTCAGTGTCTCTGTGGCAGATGTCTTCAATTTCTTTCTTCACTTTCTGATTCGGCTTCATGCTCATCAGCCTCGCGCTTCTGTCCAAACGTGTTCTTCAAGCCCTGCAAGAACGCGGCCTTTTCATTGTCGGAAAGCCGGGCTGAGGGATGGAGCAGCAGATACGGTGGATACGGCATCGCTCCGCTTTCCACTTCCTCTACGGCTTCGTCCGCGTCGTTCTTCCTCCTCCCCCACTCCGAGACATTGAGATGCGAGCGTCCTTCCTCCACATCGTACTGCACGAGCCAGGAGACAGGCGCAACATTGCTGTACCACGGCCAGACCATCTGGTTGCTATGGCAATCGCCGCACGACCTGAAGAATGTCTCTCGCGTCTGCGGGCTGTCCCACTGAGGCTCTGCAATCGTAGGTGGATTCGTGTGAGATCGGCCAAAAGGAACGAACTGAATGAGAACGAGCAGAACACCAAGCCCGATCAGAATCTTCCTGAAAATGGATGTGAACTTAGCCATTCAACGCTTCTCTGCTGTGCGAGCACATCTCCGCCAGGATTTGCCTTGTTGCAGTGAGGACATGCTCATAGGGGTTCTCCTTCCCGCTAAAGCCCTCCAGCATCTTGTCAATCGCTTTCAACAATCGCGCGGAGACAAAGTCCTGTGCTTCATCCTCCTCCATTCGTCCAACAGCCATCAGTACGTGTGTCAAATGGTCGGGAAGCTCGGTGGACTCTTCAACAGCGCAGCGACGAAGCACATCCCGCATCGTCACGAGGAACGCCCCACGCTCGTACGTTTCGCCGTGCAGATGCCAGCCCACCTCAAGACTGCTCACCGGGTTGATGTCGAACGTGCGGGTGTACAATTCTTCAAGCTCGGCAACTGACAACCCATTTGTAGAAGCGTGGAACCTGTCAAGACATTCTAGGGCCGTTGTACGGATGTCGTCGCGCTCAAACTTCGTCTCGGCAAGCAA
>CAYHRX010000411.1:0-3649 GCA_964359075.1 uncultured Chitinophagales bacterium | reverse complement strand
AACTCAGAATGTCTTTCTTCACAAAAATATACCAAGTGACAAGATAAAATCCAATGCAATGACCACTTATGACAGAAAGATTGTTCCAGATGGTCGTCCACGGAATTGGCTCATCGAGCACCTTTTGCCACACATTCAGGTACGACGTAAAGAGATATGGCCGAATGGTCTTGAAGAACTCCACAGGCATGTTCGAGAGGATGAGGAAGACAATAATGACTGCCATGGTCCCGATGATCGGGCCAATGGCATTCTCTACCAAAGAGGAGAAGAGAAACGCAAGCGAGGCAACGCACCACATGCTGACTGTCGCAAGGCTAAAAGCAAACATCATGCGCCAAAGGATCTCCCCGGCAGGAATGATCGTGAGGATTCTCCCCGGCACCAGCAAAGGTCCTGAACCAAAGAGGGCAAGTCCAAGGCCAAGACAAATGAGCGCAAGGAAAACAACGAGCGTGAAGGAATAGAAAAGAGTCGTTACATACTTGGTAAGCAGCACGCGTGACCGTGATGCCGGCCTGATGAGCATAAGCCGGAATGTCCCTCCCGTTGCTTCGCCCGCAAGCTGATCGCCCGCCACAAGACTGATGAGAAACGGAATGTGAACCCACAGGCTGTTCATAATGAACTGTGTGACGAAGTAGCCATTGAACAGGTTGCCAACCAACAGGAAGTCCTCCTGCAGGCCACGCGTCAGTCTGTTCACCATGCCACCACCTTCGAGTTTCATGGCGAGCAGCACCACAGGCACGAAGACGCCGATGGCGGCAAAACCAATGTATGTGCGCCACTTCAGGTACGTCTTTAGTATTTCGTTCTTCAGGATAAGAAACATGCAGTGCCCTAGCGGATATCGGTTGCGCCTTCAGTGATCGAGAGGAAATACTCCTCCAGCGACCGTCTCGGAATAAGAGAATGGACTTCGATGCCGGAATTCACAAGGAGGGCGTTTAGAGCGCTCACTTGATCGAGGGGCATGTTGACCTCGAGCAAGCCGTCCAACCGCTTCAAGCCCCTCACATACGTCTGCGCCCCGATAACGGACAGCGCCTTCTCCAGGGGCTGGACATCGAGCCTGATACTCGTTTCTCCGGAGTTGAGGAGTTCCTTCACCTTCCCCTGCACCACCAGTTCACCCATATTAATGATTGCCATGCTGGTGGCGCTCTGCTCTATTTCACTTAACAGGTGTGAGGAAAGGAAGACCGTCATGCCGTGCTCACCTGCAAGCCGCCTGATAAGCTCACGCACTTCCTTGATGCCTTGAGGGTCAAGGCCGGTTGTTGGCTCATCAAGAATGACAAGGTCGGGATTGCCAAGCAGCGCCTGCGCCAGACCGAGGCGCTGCTTCATGCCATGTGAGTACGTCTTCACCTTCTCTTCGGCCCTGTGGGAGAGGCCAACGACCTTCAGCACACGATCAATCTCTTGAAGAGGAAGACCGCCGCGTAGAGAGGCTGCAATCTCGAGGTTCTTCCGTGCCGAAAGGTACAGATAGAAGTCCGCGCGTTCAACCATCCCACCAATGCGAGAAAGAACTTCGCTCCGGTTGCTGTGAAGCTCCTTGCCAAATAATTCAACCCGTCCCTCACTCGGTGTCACGAGCGAGAGCAGCATCCTGATCGTTGTGCTCTTGCCCGCGCCATTGGGACCAAGGAATCCAAATACTTCGCCACGCGGCACCTGAAGGTTGAGCGCTTTCACCGCCCACCTGCTCCCGTACCGCTTGCCGAGTGTCTGTGTTCTCAGAACAATTTCAGAGGACATCGAACTGTATCGTATGCTGGAAGCGTTGTTGATTCTGGAGGGTGATTTACCTATTATATCACGCAAAAGCAAATTGCTTGTGCTTGACATGAGAAAGAAAAAAACCGCAAAAGCAAGTACCCCTCCTTCGCGAAAACGGAACGCAAGTCGCCAGACCCGTCACCCACTTACCGGCAGCCGGTCTATCTCTGGCAACAGGCGCAGCCCCTTAACGGCTCTGCAACAGAATATACTCTTCTCCGGCGTCGACCGAAAAAGCCTGACGTCGATACTCCCCAAGCTTGTTATCCACCGGTACAAACCCGGTAACATCATCTTCAATGAATCTACGCGGGGCCGTTACATCTACCTGCTCGTCAAAGGGAAGGTCCGGATAAAGAAATATACCAAATACGGCATTGAATCGCTTCTGGCGGTATTGCATGAGGGCGACTTCTTTGGAGAGCTTTCTTTTCTAGACGGTCTTCCGCGATCAGCACGTGCAGAGGCGCTCGGCACGTGCACCATTGCCCTGTTTCGTGCTGCCGAATTTCGGAAGCTCCTCACCGAAAGTGACGCCTTCACCTTCAACCTTCTAAAGAACCTCGCCTTCCGGCTCCGCACCATGGACCAGGCATTCGTCACGGAGCTCGAGCGCAATGCCGTCGCATCAAAGGTGAAGCTGGACAAATTGAACCTGCTCATCGAAGCGAGCAAGATCGTCAACTCGACGATCGATATTGACAAGCTGCTGATCCTCATTCTCAATGCTGCAACGCATAGCATCCATGCAGAGCGCGGCACACTGTACCTCCTCGATAAGGAGAGGGGAGAACTCTGGGCGAAGGCAGCACAGGGAAAGGACATAACGGAGATCCGGCTGCCACTCGGCAAAGGGCTGGCTGGGTATGTTGGCAAGACCGGAGAGACGGTCAACATCCCCGACGCGTACAGTGACCCACGGTTCAACCCTGAGATCGATAAGAAAAGCGGGTTCAGAACCCGGAATGTACTCTGCATGTCCATGAAGAACAAAGAGGGGGAGATTGTCGGCGTGTTCCAGTTCCTCAACAAGAAGGATGGTCCCTTTACAGACGAGGACGCCTCCTTCATCGATGCACTCTCGGTACACGCGGCAATTGCACTGGAGAACGCGCGCCTCGCGCAGGAGATGATCAGGAATGAGCGCCTCTCTGCTGTCGGCAGAATGGCAAGTACCATCATCCACGACATCAAAAACCCGATGGCTACCATGCGCATGTACGCGCAGCTCATCAAACATAGAACGGCGGACCCGGACGCGTCTCGTTTCGCCGAAGAGATGATTCATCAGGTCGACCGGTTTGTCAACATGACCCAGGAAATCCTGGACTATTCGCGGGGAGTGGCTGAGCTTCACATCGAAACAGTGCAGCTCCCGGAGGTTATGGAGGCATCACTGAAGTTCATTGAGGCGGACTTTCAAGACAAGAAGATTGCTCTCGTGCGAGACTTCCGGTTTACAGGCACGTGCAAGCTTGATCCCGAAAAGATGGTGCGAGTGTTTTACAACCTTGCCACCAACGCCGCCGATGCAATGCCGGACGGTGGCACACTCACCGTGCGTATAGAAAAATCAGATGGCACTGTGCGCATCGTCTTTGCCGACACGGGAAAGGGAATCTCTGAATCCATCAGGGCGCGAGTACTTGAGCCGTTCTTCACATACGGTAAACGACATGGAACCGGCCTGGGACTCTCCATTGTCAAGAAGATCATCGATGACCATGGAGGACGGATTGAGATAGATTCAACCGAGGACGTTGGCACAACCATCCACCTGCTGCTCCCTTCATAACTACTTAGGGCTTACTGAAAAAGTACTAACCCTTTAAGATTCAAGAAATTCCAGTTGCATTGTATG
>CAYHRX010000410.1:0-3664 GCA_964359075.1 uncultured Chitinophagales bacterium | reverse complement strand
AGAAGTTCACTTCGGCAATGTCGGTGATCGAAATCGTCAACTATGTCGCTCATGGTGAAGAGCGGAACGATCAACTGTTCGAGCTGATGCTCGGAGCGCTGAAGGCAATCGACGACTGCGAGAAGAATGCTGTCAATGTGCAGTTTCATTTTGAGCTGCATCTTTCGGATGTGCTCGGGTTCAGGCCCAACTTTCACAGGTGTCTCTCATGCAACAGGTCACTGGATGAGCAACGGGTTGGAACAAACGGTGGCAAACTTCGGTTAGGGAATGGGGGAGTGCTGTGTGAGAAGTGTTCAGGCAGAGGTAGCGACCATGGGACGATATCATTTGGAGCGTTGAAGGTGTTGCAGCGTCTTCAAGACACCAAGAATCCAGTGTTGGCCACGCAGGTGAGACTCACTGACCATCAGAAAGAGGAAGTTGGCGGCATCCTGCGACGCTACTTACAAAGCCATGTGGGAGGATTGAACCGACTGAAGGTTCAGTCCGTTGCGGCAAGTATTATGTAGGAATTGTAATAGCAGAGATCATTCAAAACACACCAAGGGAGGTTGCAGTATTATGTCGAAACGTTCTGTTGTGGCATCGTTGGCGTTGATCACCATTGGCATCATCTTCGGTGCGCTGCTGGTATCGAACTTCAGTGGCGGCGTGGGATCGGGGTTTGCCGACAACAAGGGTGACATCAAACTTGGTGGTCCGCCACCTGTAACAAATGTAAGTCAGGATATCAAGGGATCCAGCAGTCCCTTCGTTGCAGTTGCAAAGGCCGTAACTCCGTCGGTCGTCTACATCACCGTCACGACATCCGGGAAAGAACGTGACAAGAACATGCCCAGGGATTTCTTCCACTTCTTCGGTCCCGACTTCGGCAACCCCGAACCTCAGCCCTCACAGGGCAGCGGCTCCGGCGTCATCATTACGTCCGATGGGTACATCGTTACCAACAACCACGTTGTTAGTGAAGCAGACAAAGATGGGATTGAGGTCGTCCTCTCGGACAAGACGCGATACAAAGCCAAGCTGATTGGCACAGATCCTTCTACCGACATGGCGGTGGTCAAGATTCAGGCAAAAGCCCTACCTGTTGCTGCTCTTGGCAACTCGGACAATGTTCAGGTTGGTGAATGGGTGTTGGCAATTGGCAATCCGCTCGGACTCACCTCGACCGTAACTGCAGGCATCGTCAGTGCAATCGGGCGCGGGGGCATTGGGGTCATCCGTGATACCTACGGGATTGAGGACTTCATCCAGACAGACGCAGCCATCAATCCTGGCAACAGTGGGGGTGCTCTTGTTAGCCTGAACGGCGAGGTCATTGGCATCAACACAGCGATTGCCACGACCAACCAGCGCTACCAGGGCTACGGATTTGCCGTGCCGATCAACCTGATGAAGACCGTTGCGATGGACCTTATCAAGGAGGGCAAGGTACGTCGTGGCTACATCGGTGTGCAGATCAGTGGTATCGATCAGACGACGGCAAATGCGTTGGGCCTTTCCAGGGCGCAGGGCGTCCTGGTGCAGAGCCTGGTGAAGGGCGGAGCCGGGGAAGCTGCAGGAGTCAAAGAAAAGGACGTTATCATCTCTGTGGATGGCAAAGAGGTGAACGCAGCAAACGAATTGCAGAGCTACATTGCCACGCACCATCCGGGAGACGTGGTAACGCTCAAGATCTTCCGTGACGGTAAGACGATTGAGAAGAAGGTGACACTCCGTGCCCGAGATGAGGAAGCCACGGCAGTGAAGGCCTCTAACAAGGAAGACGAGGAAGCGGATGTCGATCAGGAGGCGCCAACGGTAACCAAGTTCGATGGCCTCGGCATGACCGTGCGTCCGTTGACACCGGAGGAGAAGAAGAAACAGAGTGTCGATGGCGGTGCGATTGTCACTGAAGTGAAGCCATTCAGCGAGGCATTCAGTCGAGGCATCGATCAGAACTCTATCATCATTGAGGCCGACAGGAAAGAAGTGAAGTCACCGAGCGACTTGAAGAAGATCATCGACTCACACAAGCCCGGCGACTCGATCCTTCTGAGAGTGAAGAGTTCCCGCGGCCAGATAGGATACACTGCGGTGCAGTTGCCGAAGGAATGAGCCAATCATCACCGTCAGGCTGAGCGAAGTCGAAGCCTGTTTTGAGATGCAACATCACAAAGCCCATTCACCTCAGCAGTGGATGGGCTTTTGTGGTTGGAAGTGGATGCCGCTGAGCCTATGATTATTTCTTTTACCATCTACTGCAACTGAGCATTAGTTTTTGCCGACGCTCAATCCGTCAGCCTGCTTGTTGAGAGTTGTTTGTGCGCTTCTCGGCATCCTGCTGTTCCTAGCGAGACGAAACCCCGCCGTCTTTGTGGTGGGACTTTTTCCTTTTTAAAGAGGTTAGGCGGCACACAGTTGGCGCAGTCAATGTCCTCTCAACGAGTCATCGAGACGTTCGTGGAGGAAGTTCAAGAACCTTGAGAGTCCATCTAAGTCTGGAAACGCCGAGAACCTATGAATCCCCATTCCATCAAGGAGTAGTTTCAAATTCAATTTCAAATTCTTTGGTAAGACCAGCTTAGTAATCTTGTCGTGTTCAAAGGGTTGATTCGGGTCAGGGTGAATTGTGAATAAGCCCGCCTGTACGGTTATTCGGGTTGAAATATGCGGAGGATGAAATACCCCGACTTTCTTGACGACAAAAGGATCGGTATCTTTCTCCCAATAGATGTTGTCTGCCGCCTCCCCGATCTTGAAGAAATAAATTGCTCCGTCTGAATGAGAGATGTTCTCGACTGCAAAGAACGCAGCCACGAAGGGATTGTGTGTCCAATCCAACAAACGAGTTGCTAAACCGTGATGTTGAGAAAGAGCGAGCCACTCCCAATCATCCTTCGGAATCTTATCGATATGTGGAATAGCCAGATCTTTGAACTTGTTTAGGATTTGCTTCTCCAATCTAATAGGGGCGAACGAAGGGAATCGACCGATTTTAGGAACGAGCGTATATTTAGAGTCGGAGACTCCTCTGTAGCATGAGTACTCTTGTTTGGCAAAGACGCCAAAGAGTTCCTCACTTGTCGATATGCGGATTTCGTTCATGTCAAAGTAGAATCCTGTGCCGCCTAACGACCGCGAATGAGCCGCGCGCCGCTGCGACACATCCCACGAAACGGTAGGCGCGACGGCTCCATTCGCTTGTTAGGCCTCTTCGGCTAGTTGCTTCATTTTACGTTCAACCGTTTCGCGTACGATCCCGTGCCTCGTTGCCCAGCCAACTACGATGGAGTCGAAGTACTCATCGAGTTCGTTCAGCTTGTCAGAGAGCTCCTCGAGCTCGGCGAGCATTTTGACACGGCCGGTTGGGGTCACGAACATACCTGCCCTATCCCAGAAGTAATGGTGAACCAGCCAGTTTCTCAGTTGTTGGGCTTCGCGAAGTCGCGGCTCGAAATCCGATGGCAAGGTAGTCGATTGCCGAAGGCGCGTCACGAGACCGCCGAAGGTTTTGCCAAACAACTCGTCGAGTAGTTCGTCGTAACCAGTCTTCGTGATCTTGTCAGGTCCAGGGCCGTACTCGGTGGCCAAAGCCATTGCAAGTTGCCGCTCAAGGCACTGAAGAACGTACATCGTCAAGCCGAACTTGGCGTACACGTCTCGAATCTGAGCAGATTGT
>CAYHRX010000409.1:0-3665 GCA_964359075.1 uncultured Chitinophagales bacterium | reverse complement strand
ACGCGGGCGGTTGCCGTTCCGCATATCACCTGCACCGTCGGACAAGTTCTGCCGGCGAAGCAGATCAGCAAGCTCGGCCACGACAAGGGCCTCTGGGTGTTTTTCGATGGCGCCCACACGCCGGGCATGCTGCCACTTGACGTGAAAGACCTGGACTGCGACTTCTTCGCAACCTGCGGACACAAGTGGATGATGGGTCCCAAAGGCACGGGCTTCCTGTATGTCCGCAAGGAGCTGCAGGACATCGTTGAGCCGCAGTGGACCGGCGCCCTTGCCGATGCCGGATGGGATGTGTTGAAAGGGACGATGGACTACAGGAAGGACGCCCACAAGTTCGACTTCGGCACACAGAACTCGGCGATCTATGTCGGGCTTGGTGCGGCAATAGACTTCCTCTACCATATCGGCATGGAGAACGTTGCGCGCCGCGACCAGGCACTTGCCATGCACCTGCGGAAGGAGCTGAAGAAGCTGGGAGACAGGATCGAGATACTCACCCCCGAAGAGGAAGGCGGGTACGGCTCCGTGCTCGGCTTCCGACTGAAGAACATGGCCTATGACAAGCTGCAACCGTATTTGCTGGAGAAGCATAAAATCATCACCCGCATGGTGCCGGAGAACGGCGTGAACTGCAACCGCATCTCCACACACATCTACAACAACTTCGACGAAGTGAACAGAGTCATAGAGGCAATCAACGCGGTGGCATGAAGAGATTCATGATAACAATTGAAAGGAGAACAACCATGATGCGGCTACTCACCATTTTCTGCCTTGGGGCATTGCTTGCAACAGTAAGTGCGACGCATGCAACTGCCCAGAAGAAGGAACAGGCCAAGAAAGAAGTCACTACGCCCGGGCAGAACACACTCAAGGACGTGCTCTCTCCGTGGGTTGGCAAGCAGACCAACCTCGGCACCCTGAAAAGGATCGCTGGCGACTATTTTGTGCTGGATGACGACGGCGCAACGGTTTATCACTCGCTCTCAGCGATCCACACGCTTCGATTGGTGAAGGACGAAGAAAGCGGTGAGATGAAACTGGAGATCAGGCTGATCTCGAAGGACTGACCATGAGGGAGTCGTTCGTATCGCTTGGTGTTTTGGCGCTCGTTGTTTCCAGTTGCGGACCGACGGAGGAAGACATCCGGAGGATGGTGCGTGATGAGATGGGCAAAGCGATGGAGCGGCGAGTTGTTTCGCCCGTACAGGTGGTTGGCCCGTACAGTCCCGCGGTGCGGATCGGCAACTTCCTCTTCGTCTCCGGACAGATCGGCCTCGACCAGGAGACGGGACAACTGAAGAACGACAACATCGAAACGGAAACGCGACAGGCTCTGGACAACATCAACCGCATTCTTCACTCTGAAGGCTTCGACTCATCACACGTTGTGAGCGCGACAGTGTACCTGAAGAACATGAATGACTACCCGAAGATGAATCTGATCTACGGCGGGTATTTCCAGGAAGGCAACTACCCGGCGCGCGCAACTGTTGGTGTAACCGAACTGCCCAAGGGAGCAAATGTGGAGATTGCGGTTGTGGGGTACAAGTGATTCGCCGTAACCTGAAGGGACTTGGCTATGGCATTTGATCCCAGGAAACCATACAACGACTTGCCTCCGTTGCCTCCAAAGGCAGATGTCGAGACGAAAGCAATTCTAAAAAAGGCAATCGCTGCGGGACGCACGCTCGCAGAACTCAAAGGTCTCGGTCATACCATTTCTGATCAGGCGATGCTGGTGAATACACTGGTGTTGCAGGAAGCGCAGGCCAGCTCTGAAATCGAGAACATCGTCACGACCAATGATGCGCTCTTCAGAGCAATTACGGCGAGCGCTTCGACTGTGGATTCAGCAACAAAGGAAGTTCTCCGTTACCGGCAGGCGCTGTGGGAGGGATACAAGGGATTGAAGAAGAAGCCACTCCTCACGACAAACCTCTTCATCAAGATTGTGCAAACCATCAAGGAGAATTCGGCGGCGATCAGAAATCGACCCGGCACAGTGGTCGGCAACCCCGCCAAGGGAATCATCGTGTTTACCCCTCCACATGGAGAAGCCCTGCTGCGTAAGAAGTTGAAGGACCTTGAACGCTTCATTCATGCGGACGATCGTGTTGACCCGCTCGTCAAGCTGGCGTTGATTCACTATCAGTTCGAAGCGATTCACCCGTTCTTCGACGGCAACGGACGGACGGGACGCATCATCAATATTCTGTATCTTGTGAACCGGGGTTTGTTGGATGTACCGGTGTTGTATCTCAGCAAGTATATCATTGATCGCAAGCCGGAATACTACCGGTTGCTCCGCGGGGTTACCGAGCACGGCAAATGGGAGCCGTGGATTCTTTATATGCTTGATGCCGTTGAGACCACCGCAACCCTTACGCGTCAGCGGATTCTGAATATCCGTGCATTGCTTCACCAGGCGATTGTCCTTGCAAAGAAGAAACTTCCGGCAAGGGTATATTCGAAAGAGTTGATCGAACTGGTATTCCGACAGCCCTACACGAAGGGGCAGTTCCTCGTCGAAGCGGGACTTGCCGAGAGAAAGACGGCTGCAGACTATTTGCAGGAATTGGAAAAGGCAGGAATCCTGAAAGGGAGGAAGGTCGGCAGGGAAAACCTCTATCTCAATGAGAAACTCCATAGATTACTCTCGAAATGATATGTCCATGACGTGGACATATTTTCCTGACATGTCCAAGAAACGCCATTTTTTGGACACGTCGTGTAAACGTGTCCACGCCGTGGACATGTCGATGATTGTGATATATCCCTGGGGGAGCGAGTTGCCGCGACAGGCGAACGTGGAAATTGCAGTGGTTGCGCACAAGGGGCAATGAGAATACAGTTGGAATAGCCACCTACCTGTCCCTGCCCCCGACGAAGTCGGGGCAGGCAAGCAACTCGCTAGCGTACTTACGCCCACCGCTGGTTGTAAGTATGCAATGCGTTGTTACAGTAGTTATATGCCATTGCTGTGTAGCAATATCTGAAGAGGGAGAACCTAGCGGGAGGCTTGAAGCAGTTTCACAGACCTTCGGATGGCATCTTCGTCAATCAGCTTGTCCGTAACATACTTGTGTAGGATGCTTGCAATTAACGTTTGGTATGGAAGGCCCTCATGCTGAGATCGTCGCTTGAGTTGTTCCAATACGTTTTCCGAAAGGCGGATATTTACATTGCGGGTTTTTCTTACACGTTCAATGATCGACTCAACTTTGTGAAGTCGCTTCTTTGAAACAGGACGAAATGCGGATGCGTTCTTTTCAATGTCTCGCTCAAAGGAGTCAAGTCTTGTTTTCATTTGGATCCTCTCCCGAAAAGTCTGTGAAACTTCCGACTTGGAAATGCTGTCTTCAAAACGATGTTGTTGTCACTGTCTACCACAAAGGGAACGACGTGAGTATACTCGTTGTATTCAAGAACGAAAATCATCTGGCCTGACCGAGACGGGTTCTCCAATACTGCCAGATACTTCTTCTGCAAAATGATCTGTGCAATCTCTTCGAGTGAGATGGCCCGTCTCTTCTGCAGGGTCTTGTTCTTGTCGTCGTCCCAAATGATGTCCACGGATCAAAGTATCACAAATAGTAGACAGTGTCAACTGGTCCACACGGCAACGGCATATAACAAACGCAACAGCGACACTCACATCGTCT
>CAYHRX010000408.1:0-3669 GCA_964359075.1 uncultured Chitinophagales bacterium | reverse complement strand
TTGCCGGATTAGGTACGGGACTCATCGGGCTTGATACTCTCGTTTGGTGGCATCTCACGCAGATATTGCCGTTCCCATAATTGAAAGTCGCATCAGAAACGCCGGCGATGAACGATTTGATCGTTACCGCAGCCGTGTCACGTCGAGTGAAATCCCCTCTGGAGTGAGGTGAATGACAAGCAAAGCATCCCGGGGGACTTGGGTTTTCCTTTGCGCCAACCACTTGGGTCTGCCAGTTGTTTTTCCACCGTTCGATGAAACCCTCTGTGGTGTGGCAACCTGCACAGGTCGCACCGTTCCGCTCAAGATCACCTCCATAAGCGTGTTTCGACCGCTCCCACTGGTATCTCCGAGCCCAGACATAGTACGTAGTGTCAATGTCAGGGTTGTGGCAGTTGGCGCATTTGATGCCTGGGGCAAACCCTTCCAGGTTGATTACCGACGTGGTACCGTCCTTACCCGCGGGCCCTGCCGGCCCCTCGCATCCGGCAAACATAATGAGCGTGGCAACGAACGCGGCCAGGATGACGGAAACAATGGTGAGAGTTTTCATAGTAAGTGATCCTCCAGATAAGTTATTACCTTGTGTGGCATGTGAAGCAGGTTGGGTCTTGTCCTTCTACATCGTGGCAACTCATGCAACTCTCAATGTCACGACGCGCTTCTTCCGCGTGCACTCCACCGCCCGTCCCCCGACCAATCGTTGTAAAGCCGGGAACGCTGTGCGACCTCGGTTTGAACGTCCCCTGCGTGATGTTTCCACCCGCCTGATGACATAGTGCGCAAAACGGTTGGGTCGACTGACACGAGGCGCACTCAGTTTGCTTGGACTTCGCATCAACGCCGTGCGTGAATCGGTAGTTCAGGTCATGCACGTTCTGAAGTACCGTACGTTTCGGTGAGTCCTTCGTAGATGTTTTCGCTCGAGGCTCCACCATCAGATCCCGCTGCCGGAATGCCTTCAGTCCGGCCCCCGTGTGGCACTGCTGGCAGAACGTCTCACTATGACATGTCTGGCAGCTGGTTTGAAGTGTACCGAGTCGAATCTCATCGCGGTGGCTGCGCAGGAAATCGGACCGCTTGTGATCAGCAGGCAGCAGGGTAACAAAGTCCGTGTGACAATTCTCGCACGTGTTCGTTGCCTTCACATTATTGTGGCACGTGTTGCACGTGGCCATATCCGGGAGATTCTTTGCGCTCGCAAGCTCAACCTCATCCAGACCCTTATGGCACGTCATGCACTCCACACTTCTGGCTGCATGGCTCTCGTGGGAGAAGATCACGGTGCGGTCGGCTGCGGGACGGGCGACAATGTTGTCTGGAGTCGTATGGCAGAAACCGCAGTCATTGGTAACCTGATCCTCATGACAGGAGGAACACTGATCATGCGTGCTCGCGAGGTTATCGGAGGAAAGCTTGCTTGTTGAGGCTGCAGGATGGCATGCTGCACAGTCCGCACCAACATCCTTGATGTGCATCTTGTGGGAGAATTTCACCTGCGATGGCCGTGAATCCTCTTCAGCCGGAAGAGGCGGCGCATTCCCAGCCATCAGCGCCGGCAGATCAACAAATGCAGCAAAGCCAACACAGATGATGAGCGAGACAGCAAGCACTATGTATCGGCGTGTCATACGGGACCTCTCACTCAAACAAGTTCAATTGTTCAGATATCCAGAAGTTTACTCCGGCGTACAGCCGAACGTCGTTCTTATACACTTTGTTGTTCAGCCACTGCCCCTGCACATCAATCGAGAGCATTTGCAGAGGCCGGGCAATCAGGCCGAGAGCGGCAGCGACCGTGTTTTCCGTTTCTGCGGACTCATTCAGCTTGTAAGATGTGTATGACACCCCCAGCGTCGGAACAAACATGCGGTTACATAACGCATACGAGCCCTGCAGCGACACAGCATTCAGCTCCCCGGCATAGCCACTGCTTCCTCTGTAGGAAGCCGATGCAAACTCATTCGCAACGCCCAGGGTGTACCGGAAACTCTTCTCATCGACATATTTCACGAAGGCGCCACGGACGAACAGCCGTGTTGTTGCCATGAGTGTATAGTCAACGCCGCCTTCCAATTCATCTGACGCCGGGATGTTGAAGACGGCGAAGAATGAGTTGAACGGCAGCCGCGGTGCACGATGGATGTAGTCAGCACTCAGCGCCCAGCATTCCGAAGGATAGTACTTGAGACCAAGCTGTGCGCGCTGCGTCTTGGAGTAGTCTATGTTGTAGTCGTACCGCGCGCGGAAGCTGGCATTCGGCAGCCAGTATGAGATGTCACCGCTGGAATACTGTTCCTTTGTCTGCTCGGGGTCGACATAGAGCGTGGTTGGATTAAAGAGAGAGTCGGCACGGAGAGTCCAGTATCCAGGCCGTTCCCGCTGACGGTTCATGTAGCTAAGACCGAAGCGCCAGTCCTCCACCGCTGTTGCGAGGAACTGTCCGCCGAAAGTGAAGTTCCTCTTGAGCGGTCCCCACCTCTTCACAGTCAGATCAACGGGTGTTGTGGCTCCGCCATACAACGTGAAACGGAAATCGTTGTTTGTAGTGTGGAAAGTCGTCAGCGCACCATCAATCGTTCCCGAACCAACACCGGCAAAGAATGGAAGTCGGCCAAACGAAAGATCTACCACATCAACAATGTTCTTCCACTTTGCGTAGCCATAGTATAGCCGATAGTCGGGCAACTCATCCAGTTTCTTCTGCAGCATCACCGCGCCCTGGAAGTGTCCGTGCAAGCTGAAATTGCCTTGCGCAACATCCAGCATCACCGACTGGTACCCACGCCAGAATTTCTTTGCCGTCCCCACGGTATCGTACTGCTTCCAACCATAGACGGAGGATATGAAGCGTGCGTTCATCAACTGAGCTATTGCAGCTGATGAGCTGAACACGATGAGGATTAGGACGCAAAAGGCCAGAGATGCCCTCGGGAAGATCTTGTTGTGAGCGTTCATGGCTTCACTTCACTGTGGTATGAAAGTCGCATCTATGCGTTATGGAAAGATCGAAGGCGGGCATCGGTTGAAGATGCCCGCCCTCTGGTGAGTCACTTCATGAGAATCATCTTCTTTGTTAACGTAATATTGTCGCCAGCCTCAAGCTTGTACAGGTACACGCCGCTGGCAACCTGGAACCCTTCGTTATCCTTTCCTGACCATGTCACTTCATACTTTCCAGCGTTGTACTCGCCATCCATCAGTCTCGCAACTTCTTGGCCGATGATGTTAAAAACTGTCAGTCGAACGTTGTCCCTCTTTGAGATGTCGACAAGCATCTTTGTCGACGGGTTGAACGGGTTCGGATAGTTCTGCGAAAGATTGAACGCCGTCGGGATAGTCGACCTGATTTCTTTTACTCCCGTCCAGCCCCATAGCTGCCAGTAGCGCCACAGCGTATCAGCAAGAGCGCGGTCAGTCGCCTCACGCCAATCGGTGAGCGTAGGGTCGGTTGCGATGCCGAATGTTGGCACACCGCTGGTAGAGCCAGATGGATTGCGATGGCAACTTGCTGAGCAGGAATTGAGCATGCCCAACGTCGGTGTTGAGACGCCGATGAATTGCAGTGTTCTCACCGGAGGCACGACATTGAGTGTGTGGGCATGGATGTCATACGCCTTCGCAGTGATAGCTGTTTTAGCATAATGACACTTTGAACAGCGTCCATCG
>CAYHRX010000407.1:0-3681 GCA_964359075.1 uncultured Chitinophagales bacterium | reverse complement strand
GATTCTGATGCGCTGCTCCTCCGCCGACACCTTGAAGGTGAAATCACCGAAGCCAGCCATCGGTACGAAGCCGGTGCCTGCACTGGAGTTCAACGAAGCAAAATAAGGTTTGCGCCACTATTATATGTCCTAAGCGTCCGTTTACGCGTGTCTGCAAGGAAGTTGAAGAACTCAACATTCAGCAGACGCACTGAACGGACGCTGCTGTTGAAGGGCTGAGCCAGTATCACCCTTTGTAGTTTGATCGCCAAGGTGATATATTGCGTTCAGCATTCCTGGTGTACTTCAACTCTCATTAATCCTATCGTGCTGCTATCTTCGATAGCGGTCCTCTTTACGGTGGCAACGTCTGCAGCCGTATCGCGACTTTGCCCAGCTCATCGAACGACACTGGGATGGCATTGCCGCATTCTGCAAACCAGAGAACCGAGTCTCTCTTGGCTTCGTCGAAGGTCTCAACAACAAAATCCCGTGTCATCCAACGTCGTGCCTATGGTTTGCGCGATGAGGAATACCTTCGCTTGAAAATACTAGCGGCGATGTTGAATGGCCCAAGATACCCCGTTGCGGTATCATTCTTTACCCACTCGGGATGGAGAAGACCCTTTGTTTCAAAGCCCGGATGGGTAGCGCACCTAAACCTTGACATTCTCCAGCCAGAATTGTAGTTTTGTGCAGGGGCGCATCGCTCCGACTGTTCTTTACCTCCCACATTTCTGCACCTCCAACGTTGCGCCCAACGCTGGACGGCGGTTTAATGCCGTCCTCTATCATGGAGCAACATCATGCCAAATACCTCACACATCATTTCACGTGGTCTGAGCGGCTTCTCTCTGTCCGAGCTCATTGCACGTAGGGTATTGGTCCACCTGTCCTAGCAACGGAAGGAGGCATCTCCCATGCGCAAGCACACTGTTCTTCTTCTTGCCGCTTTGATCTCTGATGTGTTGTGGTCAGACCAACACATGGTGAACCGGATACGACAGCGAGGTCTTGAAGGCAAGATGCACCCTCGCCTCATGGAGAAACTCGCAGTCATGTCTCCGGGTGAGAATATCGCTGTCTGGGTTCGCTTGCGCGACAGACCCAGATATGATGTGCAGGATCTCCCTGCACGCGGGTATCTTCCACCAATGAACGAGCAGTACATCTCTGTTGCGCGGGCTCTGCCTGGATCGCAACTGCTCGGTACATCGGAACTCACGAACGAGGTGGGTGTTCTTATCCCGGCATCATCCATCCTGGATGCGCTGGCTTTCTCCCCATTTGTGTTTTTCGATGAATGCCCCGTTCTTGAGCCGTCCGGTGACCATTTCGGGATGGCCTCGATTCAGAGCCATCCTTCGTACGGCACGTATCAGGAAGTATCGTACAATGCGATTCAGGCGCGTCAGTTACAGGACACCACCAATGGTGGCTACAACGCTCGTTTCATGTCGGGTGATACATTGGGCAGGCACATGAAGATCGCTGTCCTTGATACAGGCATTGACCCCGAACATCCGGCATTCTGGAACTCTGAGATCCGGCTGAGCCCCGATACAGCGGTGTACATATATCTTTCAATCGCCGGGAGAGACAGATTCGTCCACATCTCGACCGTATCGCAGTCCTCCGGCTTGCCGCTCTACAAGCGGAGTCGGGACTACGGGATTACCTGGAATAAGGGAGTCAACTTGGCGACGGGCGGACACACAAACACCACCCCGACTGACATCGCTGCAAGTGCCGACAACGTGTGCATTGCCGGGTTTGCGCTCATCGGTGGCTTCTTCAACATCATCGTGTGGAAGAGCAACGATAATGGAACAAACTGGACGGGTCCAACCACCCTGACAAGCTACGCTTCGTCATCATTCACCATCAGCAATCCAACTGTTGCGACGGCAGGTGCATTCATGTACCTCGCGTTTCGGGAAGAAGAGGACATCGGGGGAGGTGGCTACACTCGCCGCATTAAGTTCATCAGGAGCACCGACGGAGGTGGAAGCTGGCTGGCGCCGACGACGCTTGTCACGGCTAACTCACCGGACAATGTGAAGGCACCGGACATTGCTGTTGACCAGGCGAATGTCCATGTTGTGTGGGGGAGCTTGGCAAGTTCGTCTTTCACATATTCACTGAACGTCCACACTTCTTCTAACAGCGGTGCAAGCTTCAGCAGCGCGGGGACACTCAGCTCCACGGTAAGCGAACAAACAAACCCGAGAATCACTGCAGTCGGAACTCAAGCGCATGTTGCATTCGAAAGCTATGTCGGCGCCAACATTCAAATCTTTCATTGGTCTCCACCTGGGTCGGGGACACAACTCTCTAACGCCGGCTCGTTTTGTTACGCGCCGCAAATTGCTGCTGCAGGCGACACGCTCTATGTTGCGTGGGTTGACGAACGCAATGGATTCACCAATACCGAGATCTACATGAAGCGCAACCCAAGCCCCAACTCGACACTCACATGGGATGATGGCGATTCGTACGCGGGCAACAACAATACCGACAATGTGAAGCGTATCAGCAATGGCCTCGGGTCATCCACCTATCCCGTGATCGCGGGGACGCGCGGGAATTCGGTCCATCTCCCGATGGTGCACATTGCGTGGAGCGATCGGCGGGACCTCTCCGGCGGCGGACCGCTTGGAGAGATCTACTACACGAGTTCGAGCAAGATCTATGCATGGAATGATCCCGTTGCTAATTCACCGATTCCTACAGAGAATGGCGGGAGTTCTCATGGGACACAAGTGGCGTCTGTTGCGGCCGGCTGCATTGTCGAGAGAACCGATGCGAGTAATTCACTGAACCCGTTCATGGGAACCGCCTACAATGCAGTGCTTGCTGTCGGTTCGGGAGGGACGCAGGGCCAGGGGCCGTATGAAGCGAGTCGGATCCAGACAATCAAGTGGGCAGTGGACACCGCAAAGGTTGACGTGATCAATATGAGCGAGAGAATTCCACCAACATGGTATCCACCAGACAGTGGGAAATCGCGTATCGCCCAATTCGTTGATTGGGCCGTAGGGAGGGGAACGCCATTCGTGCATGCCGCAGGAAACGAAGGAGCCACGGGAGTGGGCAGCATCGGCACGCCTGCCGATTGTTTCAACTCCATTGTCGTTGGCGCGACAAACCGACCGGGAACAACTATCGTCGGATACAGTTCACGCGGTCCTGCTACTGATGGGCGCATAAAACCAGATATTGTTGCGTCGGGAGGCGATGGAACAGGCCCCGGTCCGCCGGGTGGACCCGCTGGGGATATCTATGTCGCTGACACCTCGCCACAGGCATCATATGCGTTTGTTGCTGGAACCAGTTTTGCCACGCCTCATACGGCAGGCATTGTTGCGATGCTGCGGCAAGCGCGCCCAGAGTGGACACCGGGCACTCTCCGCAAGGCCCTACGAGGAAGTGCACTTGAGGTGACGGGGAACCCCCGACCCAACAACGATGAAGGTTGGGGGCTTGTCAAAGCAACCAACGCGTTCCTCTACGGCTACCCAACGCCATACCCTCCATCAATCTTGCCGACAGCTGCTGAGTTCATGACACAGGAGCAGGATACCACTCTGGCGTTCACTATTCATCTGCGGAGCTTGATCAAGCCCAACGGCGGCGTGGACAATGTGTTTGCGAGCCTTGCCTCATTTGGCGTCGCGGGTAGCGTCGCACTTTCCGATTCTG
>CAYHRX010000406.1:0-3683 GCA_964359075.1 uncultured Chitinophagales bacterium | reverse complement strand
CAGTCGAAGCATGGCCCATGGCGTGTCGTCACGGCTCACAGCCCCCGGACATCCCACGCCGTCATCATACAGATATGGTACCAGATGGCCCCAAGAAACAGAAGCCTTTTTCATGGCTTTCTGACAACCTAACAAGGTACCTGTCAATGACTTACGCACCACTCCTTCCGAAACTGCACCATTTCGTGCCCAGAGCCCCAGATCAACGGTTATGTTATTGCGCAGCAAAGGTTAGTGCCGATTCTGGTCGTCTTGACGGCCCCTTTAGCCCCATCCCGGCAAATCCACAGCCCGTTCACATCGGACCACACCACGCCAACACGCCCTTCCGCTGTTTCAATGGGGGGACGCTTCTTCGGGCACGACGCTGAAGAGAACAGATGTGTCGCTCGTGGTCATGCAGTTCTGTCACTCAGGATTCTTGGCCGACCGGAACCGAGCGCGCCCCGCTACTCCCGGTGAACACTGACGAGGGAATGATTCAATTCAGCTGTCCTCCTCAGAGAGTAGCGTAACACTGAAACCCTCGGGTCCCTTATGATACTTGTAAAGCAGAGAACCGCCCCCAATGACAGACGGTCTTGCATCACCGGGATTACCTCCCGCATTCAGGATTGTGACCTCGACAGTTCCTTCTTCGGGGAACGAAGAACCACGCTCTAACCTATCTAGCCTAACACCAAGAAGCTTGGTACGCTCTCCATGAACATCGCCTTCATCCAAGTAGAGGATCCTGTAGCCGACAACGGTCAGGCCCAAGTTTGTCGGCCAAGTTACGTCAGCCTTGGCACTGGATACCAGTGCCAAGCGCCCATCCCCCGGGTTACCGTAGAACTCCCTAACCGCCTCGATGTCAGGATTTCCAAGTATGTCCAGAATCACGCAACGCAGAACTGCCGTACGATTGCTCTGAGCCAATGACATCGCAGCAGTCGCCTGTGACGCGGGACCCGCCATCACGAGCAGCTCAGTTGCCACATTACCGAGCAGCACGACGCACATCAGAACGACACGATAGCGGCGGAACTGCATCGCCGACTCCTCCTGAAACCGTGCGTACGACTGCGACAACAACGCATCAGCATCGCACATCAGTTGGAGATGGATTTTCACAATGCATTCATTCACAAGTGCTGATGCGGAGCTAAAACGTCGACGTCCAAGACCCAATCGAGCCAAAGCCACCGAACACCAGCTCTTCTTTGTTTTCACCAGACAGGCCACAAGAACAGCAGGCCGACGGTTTCTGATACAGATAGTGGTAGCTAATTCCAAACGAGGGATTGATGGCTTGTTGATACGCTGTATTATAGGCCTGTTCGTCGATGGGCACATTCGACGCAACGGGTTGCCCATTGCCAAAGGATACGGTCTTGACCACAGATCGTTTGTAGAAACAGGTGCCGGCAGAACCCGCGATGGAAGAAACATCAATGATGCTATTGGGAGTGCCTGCCTCAACGATGTCACGGATATACTTCACACCATCAGTCTTCTTGCATTGCCCATTGATTTCGTATTTGTCCTCCCAGGAGATTTTGTTCAGCATCCACACCTGAGTAGCCCCGGAGGGCGTGGTCTCGTGTTCGTAACCGATCTCTATCCGAAAACCAACCAGTCCATCCCCTATCCCTGTTGGCCCTGAGTAAAGCTCAGCAGTCCATAGTCCGAAGGGATCTATACGCACAACGGGGCAGTTCACAACGAACATGTACAGAGCCCGGCCGCCCCTCTCGCCCAGCGGATCTCGGCTCATCCAACGATTAATCTCCGTCGAGTACCAACGCATGCCCCAGTAGCCCAAAAGCGTTTCAAGGTCGAAATACTTGGTTGAGAATTTCCACGGGTTGATCTCGGCGAAAGTGCCCTCGGAGACGACTACAGCGCCGACGGGGGACGCTTTTTCCGGCACAACGCTGAAAAGAATCTGTGTGTCGCTTGTGGTCATGTTAGTTTGTCAGGCCAACAACTCGTTCAGAGCCGTCCACCATCGGCACGATTCCGCAACCGTCCTAACGATGCTGTTGTTGTCCGGGGACATCTTCTCCCGTTGCCGCACGTTCTCTGGCAAATGACCGGTAGTTCCTGGCAGGAACGGTGCCTCCACACTGCAAGATTACGTGCTCGATCGCCACAAGTTCCTCAGCCAGTTCTTTCCGGCGTATCTCAGGAACGCCAACCTCCTCCAGATCCGAGACCCTGCGAGCATGCTGCACGAGCAGTTCAGCCATGTAACGATCAGGCTCCAAATCGACACTTCCCTTCCCATCCTTCGGGTGTACACATCCCGCAGGAAATCCCATGACGCCCGAGACAAGACATAGAAAAGTGAGCATCGAGTGGCAGAATCCTCTCTTGCAGCTGCCGGAGTGATGGGCAATCACTGAACAAGCTCCCATCTGCCGGGCCGAAACAACCCGCGCCCATTCCACTGCCATATGATGTCATCGGACTCGTCGGTCTCTCTCCAGACGTACTCCCCCTCCTCGCAAGACAGATAGAGCAGCTTCGCGCTCAGTACCGTTCTCATGCCCCTCGGGTTGTCCGGCTCTGGCCTGTGTTGTACCTCGTATGGATTCCCATCGACCCGATGGCACGTGAGGCGACCTCCTGCAAGCTCAATGTTCCAGCAATCAAGCCACAAGACATTAACCGGGCCGCAGCAGTCCGCCTCTGTTGGGTCACTCTCCAGCTTATAGTCAGCCTCTGCCCGCACGTAGTATCCGCTGCTGGAAAGTGGCCTCACTTCCCACCAGTCAACATAGCACTTCTTGCAGCACACATCACACGGATCGCCGGCCTTCGGAACCTGTAGGCCAAGGGGATCAACCCAGTTGCCCAGCATGTTGAAGGTGAACTCATACAGATTCACACCACCTTCTTCGCCAATCGGATCCTTGCTCAACCATCGGTTGAGTTCTGTCGAGTGCCACCTGTATCCCCAGTATCCGAGTCCGGTTTCC
Organism: uncultured Chitinophagales bacterium; assembly: GCA_964359075.1. Lineage (GTDB taxonomy): Bacteria > Bacteroidota > Ignavibacteria > UBA10030 > UBA6906 > UBA11986. The sequence goes on along the minus strand of CAYHRX010000406.1, from coordinate 720 downwards.
TCATCGACATACTTCGTCGAGAATTTGAACGGGTTGACCTCGGCGAGATCGCCCTCGGAGACGACCGCAGCGCCGACGGGGGACGCTTTTTCGGGTACCACGCTGAAAAGAATCTCTGTGTCGCTCGTGGTCATGAGTTGTCTCTATGGACCGACAGTCACCGTCGTTTGCCTCGCAGGAACCATTTCATCTTCACCAGACCCCGAATCCGGAACCAGTGCACAGCTCTCGCACCGCAACTCCACTTCACCCGGAGTCGCCAAGACCATGCCACTCGCACGGTCCATCGCAACCGGAGCTTCACAAATCCGTTCCGTCAAGGCGTTCTGGCCCGGCACGGCCAGCACACGCCTCACGGCATCATCTCATGGCTCGTATGGTCCTTCACCCTGGTACCGCAGAACTGGCGACACACGCAGGCGGGGGTCGATCCTCGCGGCGGGGCGCTGAACAGAATGAGGCGTCGCTTGTGCTCATGCTACTTTGGTGTGTTCGCCTTCGCGGGCAACGGGCAGGTATGCTACCTGACGCTATTCGAGGACCGACCCGTTGTCTTCCTGTCACCTGATTTCGTACTTGGCCTCTGTTGATAGTTGACCTGCAACTCGACTTTACTTGTTGTCCGAAGAACCCGTCGCTGGTCCGGTCGCACGACCAAAATGGCCAGTCGCTGGTGGCGGCGCTCCTGCGATGCCCATCGGCGCCGGCAACGCGTTCAAG
>CAYHRX010000405.1:0-3687 GCA_964359075.1 uncultured Chitinophagales bacterium | reverse complement strand
ACAGCCTCCAGGGGGAGGTCATTAAGCTAGAACCAATCTTTGCTCTGCAACTCTGCTTTCTGTTGGGCCGGCACAAACGCTCCAGCCCGGCGACTACGTTTTCTCCACCACGGCCGCCACTCCTTGTCCCACCCCGATGCACATGGTTGCCAGGCCGTACCGGGCATTGCGGCGGTGCATCTCGTGCAGCAGTGTTGTCATGATGCGGGCGCCGCTGCAACCCAGCGGATGACCCAGCGCGATGGCGCCGCCGTTGGGGTTGAGTTTCTCAAGAGGTATCCGGAGGTCCCGCACAACGGCGATGGACTGTGCGGCAAAGGCTTCGTTCAACTCAACTACATCCATGTCCTCAATTGTCAGCCCGGCTTTCACCAGGGCCTTTTGAGTTGCGGGCACCGGTCCAATTCCCATGAAGCGCGGATCAACTCCGGCAACGCCCGTCGAGACAATGCGAGCCATCGGCTTGAGTCTAAGCTCCTTTGCTCTCTCACTGCTCACAATGAGCAACGCTGCTGCACCGTCGTTCAGGGATGAAGAATTGCCTGCAGTAACCGAACCACCTTTGCGGAACACGGGTTGGAGTGTGCTCAGCTTGTCAAGAGTCGTATCTGCCCGCGGACCTTCGTCCTGATCAACTATCCTGAATGCACTGCCATCGACAAACTTCATCTTCGCCTGCATCCTGGTCGGGGGAAAGCGTTCAAGGTATCGTTTGACGAGATCGGCATCTTCTTTCGAGAGCTTGGATGAATCGGGCAGATCCTGAAATTGGATAACCTTCGCTTCACCCTTATGAGGGATATCTACAGGAACTATCTCTTCCGAAAATCTTCCAGTCGTTTGGGCTGCAACGGCTTTCTGATGACTCGCCAGTGCGAACTCATCCTGCTCGGTGCGGCTGATCTTGTACTTCTCGGCAACGTTCTCCGCCGTCTCGCCCATGCTTTCCAGCGGGAACATCTTCTCCATCTTCGGGTTCGGATAGCGCCAGCCAAGCGCCGTGTCGTAAGCAGTCACGTTGCCGAACGAGCCGGATTGGTTCTTCGGCACTGAGTAGGGTGCACGACTCATGCACTCTACGCCTCCAGCGATGATGATGTCTGCATCCCCCGACCAAATCGCACGCGCAGCCTGAATGATGGCATCAAGACTCGACCCGCACAGCCGGTTGATCGTAGTCGCCGGTACACTCTGCGGCAGTCCCGCCAGCAGTGCCGCCATGCGTCCGGCGTTGCGGTTGTCTTCGCCTGCCTGGTTCGCACATCCCCACATCACATCATCGATCAGCGCGGGATCGATCCGCGCCTGCTCAACAAGTGTCTTGATGATGAGTGCGCTCATATCGTCGGGGCGGACATCGCGCAACACGCCTCCATATCTGCCGATTGGAGTCCGCAGTGCCTGGATAATGACGGCATCGTTCTGGTGGTTCATAGGTCATCGCGAAAGAGCAGTGGAAAGAATTGTGTGAGAGAGCAGTGTGAAGCCGGGGTAATATAAGAAATGCAAAAGGAAAAAGGAACGCTCGACTTGTGTGGCCGACACCTTAATAGGCCTCGCTGCCTTCTGCTGGCGGGCGAAGGCTCACAATGATGGATGAATCAAGCTATTCCCTGTCGCCCTGAGCGTAGTCTGCCTGATCTTGGCGGACGAAGTCGAAGGGCGCAATGGGTATCCTACTCGAACTTGAACTCTTTCACGTTCCCAAAGATGTAGATGTACACTTCGGACTGACTCTGGCTGGAAGTGGTGATGAACACCCCATCGCTCAGGACGGGCATGGCGCGCTTGGGCGTGAACTCGGCGGTGAGTTCCATGGATCCGCCGGGTGAGATGGCCTTTGGTGGATACTTGATGGTGAAGTTCTCAAGCTGTGTCCTGAAGCCGGTGATCATTAGCTCCTTGCCGCTCTCGTTCTTCACGGTGATCTTTGCCGTGCTCTTGCGTTCCACCTGGGCATCCTTGAAGTAGAACTGCATCGGCGAGAACACGAGGTCCTCCATCACTGTTGCGCTGAACTCAATCATCGTCCGGGGTTCGGGCGTGTTCGCATTCACCCATACGCTCTTGTGCACCTGTCCGGTGAAGTTCTTCGAGTTGAACGTGATAAGGAGTGAGGTGGTGTCTCCCGGCTTCAGCTCTTTGCTGGAGACGACTGTTCCCGTGCAACCGCAGGAGACCTCGACGTTTCCAATGACAAGCTTCTCGTTGCCGACGTTCTTGAGAGTGAGCCGCTTCGTTGCCACGGTGCCACGATCGACTTTGCCCAGGTCGAACTTCGCACCTTCGAGGATCTGCAGTTTTGGTTGCGCGGTAGTAGCACCTGCGAATGCAAGCACTGCGGGGAGGATCCAGAGTGTCATTTTCATGGTCGTTTGTCCCGTGACTGTTCTACGATGAGTAAGATAGGGGATTCTGGTTGATTTGCAATAGCGTCGCTAGTTGCGGAGAGCAGTGTGCTGGAGCAGCGGTGCAATGCGATAACGATCCTCGCCGAAGTGTTTGTGCAGCGCCGAGAGAACGGCGTGCACATGCTTCAGCCTAATCTTCTCGGCCCATTCGACCGGTCCATGTGGATAGTTGGTGCCGAGCTTCATCGCGGTGTCGATGTCAGCGGCGGTGGCAACACCCTCCATCATGGCGAAGTATGCTTCGTTGACAAGCATGCAGAGGATGCGCGGCATGACGAGCCCGATGCTATCCTGTACAACGGCCGACTCTTTCCCGAGTGATGATGCGAACTCTGTGGCCTTCGTCAGAGTCTGCTTGTTGGTGGCATGCGATGCAGCAAACTCGATCAGTGAGCCGTCCAACAGCGAGGGTAATGCCCCGACGCCAATGAGGCGTGCTGGCTGCTTGATCCATGTAGATTGTTCAACGACCGTCACAGTCAGCGAAGATGAGATGATTGGAACATGCGCCGGGAGGGCTTTGTCCAGGGCGATGAGATTCTTCTTCTTGATGTCGGGGGATGTGTTCGTGAGCTCAAGAGCGGTTGCTGTGGTCTTCAGTGCGGTCGTCGCTTTCTTCACGCCACGCTGTAGTGTTCCACTGCTGCCGGGGTTGAAACGCACGGCAACAGCATAGCCTCTGCTTCTGCAGAGCGTCGAATACTCTTCCACCAGCGGTGATTCGCCAACGATGTGGATATGCTCTGACTTTGCCATCGACACTCACTCGTAAGAATAGAACCCACGCTTGGTCTTACGACCAAGTGTTCCGGCCTCGACCATTTGTCGCTGGATCGGATGCGGACGGAAGCGCGGCTCGTGAAAGAACTGCTCGTACACGGACTTCGTGACAGCGAAGTTCACATCAATGCCGATCAAATCCATGAGCTCGAACGGCCCCATCTTGAACCCTGCTGAGAGCCGGACAATCCGGTCGATCTCCTCCACAGTAGCAACTCCTTCACCTAGAAGCCGGAGCGCTTCGCCGTAGAACGGTCTCGCGACGCGGTTCACAATGAATCCTGGAGTGTCCTTGCATACGACAGGGGTCTTTCCCAATTTTGCTGCAAGCTCGCATGTGGTCAGTATTGTCTCGTCCGTTGTTTGCTTGCCACGCACAACCTCCACAAGCTTCATCAGCGGAGGAGGGTTGAAGAAGTGCATCCCCACAACGAAAGCCTGTCGCTTTGTTGCTGAAGCGATTGACGTGATGGAAAGGGAGGAAGTATTCGAAGCA
>CAYHRX010000404.1:0-3717 GCA_964359075.1 uncultured Chitinophagales bacterium | reverse complement strand
GGGGCATCTCCTCGCTGCGGCTACCGAGTCTACTCTTGGCATCCAGTTCAACCGGTGTTTCGTTCCCAGCAATAACTTTTCAGAAGCAAGAGCAATCACCGTCTTCAATGGCAAGATCTACTCCGCTGGCCGTTCTAGTTACGAAGACAGTCGGAACAGGCCCGCTCTCTGGAAGCACGACCCAAACTTGAATCTGGTCTGGAGGAACCCGGCAATGGGCTTTCTGGGTGAATTCAGAGGACTGACCTCGTTCGGGGGCGCTATCTACGCAGTCGGGTATGAGGAGACCTCAGGTACTCACGACTACCTTCTACAGAAATACGATGAAGCGGGCAACCGAATCTGGAGCAAGGTGTCCGGAGGGACTGGCGCAGACGTGCTGAACGGTGTTGTGGGCGTCGGCAGCCGGCTGTTTGCAGTAGGATACACGACAAGCGAAGGGTCGGGAGCACTCGACGCCGTCATATTGGAGATCGATCCTGCAAACGGTAGCATCCTGTCGAAAACGCTTTTCGGTGGAACTCAAGACGACATGGCACATAAAGCGGCCACTGATGGGACCGACCTGTACGTCGTGGGCGAGTCGAGGAGTTTTGCCGAGGGTGGCAATGTCATTGGACAGAATGATATAATGCTTCTTCGTTACTCGATGGCCATTGCACCGACGATTACGTGTCCTGCCAACATCACAGTCAACAACGATCCAAGCCAGTGCTCAGCAGTCGTGAACTTTACGGTTACTGCTACTGGCAATCCGACTCCGACGGTCGTATGCACCCTCGCGTCAGGCAGTGCATTCCCGGTTGGAACCACTACAGTTAACTGCACCGCGACGAACATCGCTGGCTCCGCGAGTTGCTCGTTCACTGTAACTGTGAGTGACAACACGTCTCCTTCGATTACTGCACCACCAGCCGTGAGCGCATCTACTGGACCGGGTGCAACCATGTGCGGAACAATTGTTACTGATGCGACTCTTGGAACGGCGACGGCTAGCGACAACTGCCCAGGTGCGACCGTGAGCCGAAGTGGCGTGCCTGCTGGGAATTTCTTCTCAATAGGGAAAACCACCATTACCTATATAGCAACGGATGCCAGCGGAAACACGGCGACCGCGACTCAGACTGTCAATGTTATCGACAACACACCGCCAACAATCAGTGTCTCATCGAGTCCCATTGTGCTATGGCCTCCCAATCACAAATACGTCACGATTACTATACCACAATGCGTTGTGGCGGCGAATGACAATTGTTCTAGCAGTATGCCGATTAGCAGTGTGAATATTTGTTCTGTGAGCAGTGATGAGCCTGACGATGCACTGGGAAAGGGTGACGGGAATACGGTGGATGATATCGTGATAGCATCAGACTGCAAATCGGTACAACTTAGAGCCGAACGAGAGGGGGCTGGAAATGGCCGTGTGTACACTATCAATCTCGCAGTGGGTGATCCAAGTGGGAATATTGGAATAGCCGCATTTAGGATCACAGTGCCGCATGACCAAGGTTCAGGTAACTCGGCGGTGAATGATGGCCCTGACCACACCGTGCTCAGCAGCTGTGGCAACTTGCCGGCATCGGTCGTGACGGCGAGTAACGGAAAGAGTCAGGTCGCCAATGTAACTGAGGCTGAAATCCCTGAGAGGTTCGGCTTAGTCGGAAACTACCCGAACCCATTCAACCCATCCACAACGATTAGCTACGCGCTGCCTGTTGCCTCGCATGTGACGCTGAAGGTGTACAACACGTTGGGACAGGAAGTCGCTACGCTGGTTGATGAGGTTCAAGGTGCAGGATTCAGGTCTGTCACCTTCGACGCAAGTCGGCTATCGAGCGGCGTCTATTTCTACCGGTTGAGAGCGGGAGACTTCGTTGAAACGAAAAAACTTCTCTTGCTGAGGTAACCTTGCTGCTTGGACTGACGAAGGCATCTCTTCACAGGGGGAGATGCCTTCGTTGGTTGTGAGACTGTGTAACAACCCTGAAGGTCATTCCGAGGTTCAAGAGAATCTTCGACGGGTATTGCTTGCGAGGACGTATCGTCCGGCTCTGTCTCGGTAGGCGAAACTCCATGCCAACACACTCGGGACTAAAACCAGGGGAATGACCAACCAATCATGGGGCGCTACAACTTGCTTTTGCTCCCCAAAAATAAGACCTTTCTGTTGGCTTCTCTCGCACGAGTAGCATAGGAATGCCAAGATTTATTTGACCACGCGCTGCGCAGGTGAGATCCCATGAAAAGAGTAATAATCCCTTCGCTCGTTATCTTGGGCTTGCTCTTAGGCTCGGCGAGATCGCCCGCACAATCGGGCACATTCCTCACCGTTAGAGAAGGAAAGTTCTATCTCGGTGACAACGCGTTCCACTTTGGCGGCTCAAACGCCTACGATCTGCCAACCTTGGAGAAGTGGAGTCCAGGGTGGGTCGACGCCAGACTTAACGCGCTGACAGCAACAGGCGTTGAGGTCGTCCGAATATTTCTCTTTTATGATGGCAGCACTCGATGTGCTGAGCTCCCTGATCCAAACGCGATACAGAGTGCTCCTGGGGTTTACAATGAAGATGCGTTGAAAGCAATGGATAGAGCCATCAAAAAGATAAAGGACAGGAATATTAGAATCATTGGAACGCTCACGAATTTCCAAGATGCAAATGGAGGGGCATGCAGGTATGCATTCTGGGCAGGCCTGGTAGCAAGTCCAGGCCAGTTTAACTACAACGACAGCGCAATGGTCAGAGGGTATTACCAGAGCGCAGCAGTGAAGAATCTGATCAAGAATTATTTCTCGACGATACTGAACAGGGTAAACACGGCTACAGGTGTAGCCTATAAAAATGAACCATCTATCATCGCGTGGGAAATCGTGAACGAACCGGAGGCACCTCTTTTCAATAACCCCGTCATTCTCAGAGACTGGCTCAGAGAGATGGCTCAACACATCAAGAGCATAGACCCAAGTCACCTGGTTGGTACCGGTGAAGCGGGTTTCGACAATACGATCATTGGCTACTCAGCTTATCTCACCGGCCCAGGCTCTCAGTGGGCATTCAATGGCGAGAAAGGAGTGAGCTTTACTCTGAATACACAGATACCGGAGATAGACTTTGCGAGCATTCATCCTTACCCGATGTTTTGGTTCCCGACACTCGATCAAGTTCGTGCTGGTGAGTTGTGGATCAGAGACCACAACGCGATTGCTCAGGCTGCGGGGAAGCCACTCATTCTGGGAGAGTACGGCCACTCAAGCATTCCATGGAGCAGTCCAGAGAACTACCCGCCCCCAAATGACACCGCTAAGCTCAGGGCTTACAGAACCTGGTGGCAAGTGACTGAGCAGACGTCTGTCGGCGGCGATTTGCTCTGGCAACTCCTGGAGGACGGTGCACCATGGTGGCATAACTTTGATTCTGGAAACATCTATTATGTTGCAGACAACCTGATCTGGCCCGAATTCAAGCAGCATAATTTGAACATGAAAGCCAAAGGCTCGTCTCCCCCCGATACAATCGCACCAACCATTACGACACATCCAGTGAATCAGACGGTCAATGTGGGACAGACGGCGACCTTTAGTGTGACGGCCACAGGTACCCCACCGTTGTCCTACAAGTGGCAAAAGAACAATGCAGACATTTCAGGGGCCCCGAATGCTTCGTACACGACACCTGCAACAACAATGGCTGATAGTGGAGCAACGTTCCGGTGTGTGGT
>CAYHRX010000403.1:0-3717 GCA_964359075.1 uncultured Chitinophagales bacterium | reverse complement strand
GCCTTACCTTCAGAATTTGAAGTCCCATACATAAATCCAAAGCCCAAGTCAAGGGCACCAGCATCCCACGAGCCGACAGCTTCCCAGACATTCAGCACATCGGGTATTGCCTGAGGCAGTCGCTGATACACGGCGAGTGCCTGGAGAGGAACCGTCGTCGTGACGAGGCGCAGTGCCCGAATAGCTGAGGCGTCGTAGCTCAGAATGACGCCGACGTTCAGATTGTCTGTCAGACTGAAGTTCACTCCAGCATTCTGAAACCCGTAGCCGTTGTCTGCTGTAGATGCTGTGAGACCTGCACTGTTCAACGTCCCACCGCCGACGTTAATCCATCCATAATCCTTGTACAACGATTGAAACGCCGGGTTCACAAGCATAATCGCAGGATCACTAACGATGAATGGGTTCAGTACCAATCCCGGTCCTGCAGCGGAACCACCCATTGCAATTTGTCGCGCAATCCCTCCGTTCTTCGCCTCCGCAAACACGCTCCCCGCTACCACCGCAGCAACAACAAGCGTTGTAGCAAGTTTCTTCAACATATAGCCTCCAAGTATGTGAAAGGTTTTGAGTTGATTAAGGTAAGGAAGTTCATGCGGGATGAATATAGCCTTCCTCAAGTCAAATGTCAACACTTTGATACGAGTTCATTCTAAGTTCTCATCGCCGCTCCAAGGAGGGTTCCTGTTTTGCTCATATTTCTTGTTTCCGGTAGGGAAGACTCAACCGCCTCCACGGCTGCATCCAACTCACGTTGTTGAGTGTTCAGCGGTGGGAGCCAGCGGACTACCGTTGTGTTCGTCAAGTTGAGGAGGATCCGCTTCTTCAGCAGGTTGTCGATTACTTCTGTACCATCAAACTTCAGATCAAGGCCAACCATCATGCCGATGCCCCGAACGTCAGCAATCGAGTCGGGCATAGAAACCTGCAGTTGCTCCAATCGCGTTTTGAGGTACGAACCCATGCGTGCCGCGTTTTCCATCGCACCGCCATGGAGAATCTCTCTGACGGTTGCTATGCCTGCGGCACACGCGACCGGATTACCGCCGAAGGTTGTGCCGTGGACTCCAGGTGTGAATACCTCTGCGAGTTTCTCGCTTCCCATGAACGCGCCCAGGGGCAAGCCGCCGCCGATGGCCTTCGCAACGACCACAATGTCCGGCAGAATGCCGAAGTGGTCAAACGCGAAGAGCTTCCCCGTCCTTCCTATCCCGGACTGAATCTCATCCGCTATCAGCAGAAAACCGAACCTCTCTCGGAGATGCTTCATTGCCTCAACATACTCAGGACTGACGAGGTTTATCCCTCCCTCTCCTTGGATGAACTCAACGACCACAGCCAGAGTTTTCTCATTCACGCTCCTCTCAAGTTCAGCCACGTCATTGAACTTGAGAAGGCCGGTGTTGGGCAGGAAGGGCTCGTATCCTTCCCTGTATTTCTCTCTCCCAGTGATGGAGAGCGATCCGAGCGTTCTGCCATGGAAGGAATCCGACAGACCAAAGATGTTCACCTTGCCTTGCGGGCTGCCCCACTTTCGTGCAAGCTTGAGTGCGCCTTCAACAGCTTCAGTACCGCTGTTGGTGAGGAATATCTTCGAGAAGCCCGATGCCTTAAGAAGCATCTCTGCCAACTCAATTTGGGTGTCATGGTAGAAGGTGTTTGAGACGTGCAGATACTTGTTGACTTGATCAATGATCGCGGCGTTCACCTTGGGATGATTATACCCCAGAGCATTCACTGCGATGCCTCCGAACATGTCGAGATACCTAGTGCCGTCCTTCGCAATCAGGTATGGGCCGTCTCCTTTTTCAATCTCAAGATTGATCCGCTTGTAGGTGTGAAAGAAGTACTGGGATTCCTTCTCCATGACGTTCATGGTGTTCTCGTAGCTATGGTCTGTACCAGAATAGTATCAACCAACTTCACGGCTGGCAACAGGTTGGTGTCCGGGCCGTTGTTTTCAATGACGAAATCCGCCAGCTTTGCTTTCTTCTCGACAGGCATCTGTGCCTGGATTCGTCGTACGACATCTTCACGTGCGACATGATCTCTGCCTACGACTCGGGTGATGCACGCTTCCCGGTCCGCGGTCACGACAATGACGTAGTCCAGTGATTCCTGCATTCCGGTCTCGTAGATGAGGGCAGCTTCGATCAATACGTAGGGACGTAGCTGTTTGTTCGAGAGAGATGCTAACTGCTCATCGATGGCTTTGAACACACGGGGGTGAATGATGGAGTCAAGCTTTTGTCGCTTGTTCTGGTCGTTGAAGACGACTGCAGCAACTCCCTTTCTGTCGAGCCGCCCGTCGGCAAGATATGAGCTCAGTCCAAACTCCTTCCTGATGAGCCTCTTCGCGCTCTCGTCCTCCTCGGCAATACAGTGAGCAAGCTCATCAGCAGAAATCACATGACGTCCTAAGATAGCAAAAGCCCGGCAGACTGTGGTCTTGCCGGACCCAATTCCTCCAGTTACACCGACTCTCAGGCAGGATACGACAGCGGCTCGCTTCATCTCCCCTTGCCCGTGTACGTGCTCCACAAAGGAGCATGAGGACGGATATCACTTTGCGAATGCAACGGACCTGAACTCACGAATGACAGTCACTTTGATTTGGCCGGGGTACTCCATCTCTTTCTGAATCTTGGTTGCGATGTCATGTGCAAGTTGGTCGGCCTGGACGTCATCGACCTTTTCTTGCTCTACAACCACTCGGATTTCTCTTCCAGCCTGAATTGCATAGGTCTTCGCAACTCCTTGGAATGACTGGGCCAACACTTCCAGCTTCTCAAGTCTTTTCGCGTACCCTTCAACAGATTCGCGACGAGCACCCGGACGGGCACCACTTATCGAATCCGCCGCCTGTACAAGCGCAGCGATCGGGGATTCCATCGGGATGTCATCGTGATGCGATCCAATTGCGTTTACCACAACTGCATGCTCGCCGAATTTCTTGGCGACCTCTGCTCCGATCAAGGCGTGCGGACCTTCGATGGTTCTGTCGACACACTTCCCGATGTCGTGGAACAATGCAGCCCGCTTTGCCAGCGACTCGTCGAGTCCGAGTTCAGCGGCCATCATGCCGGTAAGGAACGCGACTTCGACGCTATGCTGCAGCATGTTTTGCCCATAGCTCGAACGATACTTCATGCGTCCCAGCAGGCTGAGTATCTCTTTGTGTGCTCCGTGCAGGCCGACCTCAAGAAGGGTGCTCTCTCCCGTTCGAACGACCTCCTCTTCCAACTCGGCGCGGACCTTCTCAACGATCTCTTCAATGCGCGCAGGATGGATTCGTCCGTCTGCAATAAGTCTTTCAAGCGATACTCGAGCGACCTCTCGTCTAAAGGGATCAAATGCTGAGAGGATAACAGCTTCAGGTGTATCATCTACGATGACATCAACGCCTGTAGCCGCCTCAAATGCGCGTATGTTCCTTCCCTCCCGTCCAATGATCCTTCCCTTCATCTCATCACTCTGGATGTTCAAAACACTTACTGTGGTCTCAACGGAGTGGTCTGCCGCAGTTCGCTGAATTGCCTGAACAATCAGTTTCTGGGCTTCCCGCTTCGCCTCGTCTTTTGCCTTGTCGCGAATCTCCTTCAGCGTTTGAGCTGCGTCTGTTCGGGCATCGTTGATGAGATTATCCATGAGAATCCTCTTGGCCTCCTCACGCGAAAGCCCCGACGCCCGTTCCAGCCGTATGTTCTCCTCCGCTAT
>CAYHRX010000402.1:0-3720 GCA_964359075.1 uncultured Chitinophagales bacterium | reverse complement strand
TGCTGTCTTGCGTGTGCCTAAGAACTCCCCGCTCAGACACCGCCAGCAAAGTCCCCGAAGGCATGAACGCAATCTGATTTATGTTCTTCCCTTTTGACGTATCCGGCCCGATTGGGATCCAGCCGGTTGTTTGTGTGCTGGCGTGGTGAGCGTAAAGGAAGGTCAGTAGAACAGTCAACCACATTTTGCTTTGCATGGCGTGCCTCCATAGAAGAGCTGAAAGCATTGGATGATGTTCGTCCGTAATGTACGAAGAACGATACCCCACTTGCAACTGCGGAATCTTTAACTTTGCTCATCATCCAAACCATTCGTATATTCAGGAGGATTTCATCCTGATGTCCTTTTCAACTCAGAAAGGTGATTGTGCATGGCTCAATGTTCAAGTTGTGGCTCTGACCTGGCGGGCTCACCACGGTTCTGTCCTTCGTGTGGAGCCCCTGTGGCAACCGCAGTTGCAGAACAACAACAGGGAGTCGAAGCGGCCCCTCAAGAAGCGAAGTCCATCTTCCATCGGGTCGGACTGGTTCTGTTTCCGATTCTGATCGTGGGGGGAGTTGTCATCTTCTATTCGTATGTGAAACCATCTGTGCATGCTGTGATAGGGCAGCAGCCCGTCGTCGCAGCGCCCGCAAACTACGATTCGAATGCCGTGACAATGACAAACGTTTCATTCAGACAGGAGGGGAATGACATTGTGTTTTCACTCGACTCCCTCAAACTGCATCGACTGATACGATTTGAATATCCGACAAAGACGATCGTCAGGCCCATCATGGCGTACATCGATCCTGAAGGAAGGGCAGTCACCGCGATCAGCGTGAGTGAGCACTGTGGCTCAACGGAGTTCCAGATCAAAAACAACCAGATCTACTGCGCTCATTGTCCATCGCACTGGGACATGATGACGATGGAAGCCTATGCATGTTGCGGCAAGTATTTCCCCGATCCGATCCCGAGCAGAGTAGTGGGGGATGAAGTGCGAATCTCAAAAGATGTGGTGGAGAAGTGGGCGGGAAGGCTGTGAAAGTGATGAATGATGAATGAAGAGTGACGAGTGATGAATGATGTTCGGAAGGTTACAGAAGCCTGGGGTCGGATTCATCAGCGTCATCCAACTGCATACCAGCCACGGTATGTCAAGCAGATCAAGCGGCTCGGTCATCGGGACTTTGCTAAACTTATCCACGAATACTGCAACATCCCCCAAGGTTCGCTCATCCTTGAACCAGGTTGCGGTAGTGGGAGAGATAGCCTCTACTTCAGCTCACTGCACTACCGCACTGTTGCTCTCGACTATCACTTCCTACCTCTTTCATTACTCCAACTCGCCGTTCGACTGTTACCGAACGACTCGTTGCAGATTGTCGCCGGCGATCTCTTTGGTCTTCCGTTCCCCGAGAACAGGTTTGACCTAGTCTTCAATAGCGGCGTACTGGAGCATTATGGTTCAGAATCTGTCAGGAGTGCCGTGCTACATGAGATGGTGCGGGTAACAAAGCCGGGAGGACATGTTGCAGTACTGATTCCGAATTGCTTTCATGTGCTTGATGGATGGTGGAGTGTGCTGGTTACTCGGTTCAGCGATCATGACGAATATGACATCCCCGAACAAAGAATCTCAGCTCAGCAACTCTCCAAAGAACTGGAGTCAGTCGGGCTATCGATTGAGCTGGCAGAACCAATCGACGCGTATGATACAATCAGTCACTACCCATTCTGGCTACCATTGAGGGCGACGTCGTATGTTGCATCTCGTGTCTTGCCAAGACCATCGCAGCGCATCAGGGAGAAGTGGGGCACGAGGATAATGGTGGTGGGGAGGAAGAACTAGAAGAGCAGTTGAAAAGCTCAACCGCAGAGAACGCCGAGGTCGCAGAGTGGAAAAAGAACCTCAACGAGCTTTTTTCTTGAGGACATTTCTCCGTGTTCTCGGCGATCTCTGTGGTTTCACTTCCTTGTAGGGGTTGTCAACTGCGTCTCCAGCAATGAGGAATGAACAATGAGCAGTTACCTTAGCAATAGAAGCTTCTTGCTCAGCACGCTTTCCCCTGCGATCAGCCTGTAAATGTACACGCCACTCGCGAGATGACTTCCATCAAACGTTCTCTCATACCTTCCCGGCCTCATCTCCTCATTCACCAGCGCTGCGACTTCTCTTCCCAGCAGATCAAACACTTTGAGTGATACAAATCCGAAATCGCCAATCCGAAATCCGATATTCGTAGTCGGGTTGAACGGGTTGGGGTAGTTTTGGTGTAAGGCAAAAGAAGCCGGTATAGATTCTATTTCTGGTGTTGCCACCGGTGGAATCTCATACCTCCCAAAGCAGGATGAGAGTTTATTGCCTGCCGACCTAAAATCCCCTCCCACATACACATTGTTGCCCCTGATGGCAATGGCATAAACTCTGGCAAAAGAACCACTGACTCCGCTGCCAAGGGCGGACCAACTTGTCCCATTCCATTTGGCGATTCCGTTCGCATTCGTACCACCTGCCGTGGTAAAGCGGCCTCCCACATATATGTCACTTCCACCTGCAACGATGGCGTCAACAGTATTATTCAAGCCGCTTCCCAGAGCGGACCAGCCTGTGCCGTTCCATTTGGCAATGCATCTCGCACTCGTTGCTCCTGCTGTTCCAAAGTAACCCCCCACATAGACATCGCCGCCGTTGATAACGATGGAGTTAGCATAGTCGACGACTGGGTTGCCCAACCCGCCGCCCAGCGCAGACCAGCTTGTGTCGTTCCACTTAGCAATGTGGTTTGCGCTCGTTCCACCCGCCGTGGTAAAGAGCCCACCAGCATAGACTTCTCCACCGCTGACAGCAATTGCATTAACAGAGCCATTCATACCACTCCCCAAAGCAGACCAAGTGGTACTGTCCCATTTGGCAATGTAGTTCGCACTCACGCTCCCCGCTATTCGAAAGTCACCACCTGCAAACAAATCACGACCGCTAATTGCAATAGCGCGAACAGTTCCATCCACTCCGTTCGACAGTGCAGACCAACTTGTTCCGTTCCATTTAGCAACGTTGTTTGCAGCAAGTCCACCTGCAGTCGTGAATGAGCCACCTACATAGATATCGCTGCCGCTGATAGCAATAGTATAGATAAGTCCGTTCGTTTCGCTCGCCAGTGCCGACCAATTTGTGCCATCCCATTTGGCTATGTAGTTCGCACTTGCACTACCTGCAATTGTAAAGCGCCCTCCCGCGTACAAGTCGCTACCACTGATGGCTATGGCATGAACAGAAAAGTCGATCCCATTACCACGACCGAGCGACGCCCAATTGGTGCCGTTCCACTTGGCAATATAGGTGGCACCTATTCCACCGGCTGCTCTAAACTGACCCCCCACGTATACGTCGGTGACGCTCACACCGATGGCCTCAACAGTCGCAAAAGCACCGCTACCCAGCGCAGACCAACTTGTGCCGTCCCACTTGGCAATATGGTCTGCACTAACTCCCCCAACGTTTGTAAACGCGCCTCCTATATACATGTCGTTAGCGCTGGTGGCAATGGCGTACACATCAGCATTCGCTCCGACCCCAAGCGCAGACCAACTTGTGCCGTTCCATTTGGCAATTCGGTTGGCACTCGTTCTGCCTGCAGTCGTGAAACTACCTCCGGCATAAACATCGCTACCGCTGACAGCAATGGCGTAAACAGTTGAGTTCATTCCGAAACCCAAGATAGACCAACTCGAACC
>CAYHRX010000401.1:0-3748 GCA_964359075.1 uncultured Chitinophagales bacterium | reverse complement strand
CAACATTGGTCACCATCAGGTCGCGTTGGTTCAGTGCCCTCATGCGCAGCGAGTCTTCCTGGGGAACTGCCATGTCATCAATGGAGTACGCCTTCTCGGACGAGGTGTCCTCCATGAGGACCGTGCTCAGTTGGATCGTCTTTGTTGTTGGATCAGGATTACGGAATGAGAGCCCGCTTCCCATGTGAAGATAGTCGGTCTGAGTAACGTGTGTGCCTGAGCGTTCAAAGCCATAGATGAGGGAATCAGTGAACGCGTAGAAGTGGGTGAGGGAGTCGGAGAACTCACTCATGCGAACAGAGTACTCCCCTTCGGGCAGATGGTAACCGATGGGCGGATGGAAGCGGCCGGTTTTTGGGATGGTAGGAATTCCATTGGGGATGTTGCTGAACGCCACACTGTCCGAGTATCCCATGGTGTTGCCTTGGGAGTCTGTGACCAGGATGGAGGCATTCGCTGAATTGTAGAAGTTGATGTTCCCGTTGCCAATCTGTGATTCTGCTGTTGGAAGCATAGCGGGACGATAGCGTCCAGGGAGTATCGGGGTGGTCAGATTGATGCTCACCGGCAACGACAAGAAGAGACCGCTCTCACCTCCCCATCCGGGCAATGATGCATAGGACCATCTGTTCGCCACCGTGTCAGTGAAGAACCTCTGGTTGGTACTATCAGGGTAGTCGTTGTCATAGACATAGACCCAATAGCCGGTCGGGTTCGACAGATCCTTCACAATCTTGTAGGGGTTGACTTCGTGACCGCCACTGAGTGTGTTGTGGTAGATGCTGAAGGTTCGGTCGTCTCTCGTTTCACTGAGGAGCATATCCCTCAACGCACGTAATGTCATGGTTGGTGTCGTAACCAAGCGGTTCAGTGCTTCATACAGCTTTTGCCCAGCACCGTACTGGTAGACCCAGAGTTGGTTGATCACTCTTCTCAAGGGATCGGTGAGATTCAACTCGTGCACATTGACGAAGTCCGGAACGTCAGGGAAGGCATTGCGAAAGGCGGTCTTGTCGTCAAATGCGAGGAAGCTTGCACTTGCAAGCCCAACACACGATCCGTTCCATCGTCTGCGAAGGAAATTCCAGTATGCTGTGGCAGTCGGCTTGTAGATTAGGCCGACTGGCGTCACGAAATAGCATTGGCCGACCCCAAAGGAGCGGACAAACAACGGCCAGTCAGGGAAGTCCGACGAGGCGGTGGCGAAGAACGGACGTTCGCCAGGATATCGACGCCCCGTATAGGGGTCGATGCCGGTGTTGTAGTCGAACTGTAGCCACCAATACCGAGGCCACATGATGTGTTCACCATTGACGTACGGTGGGACACTACTCGTGTCGTGATTGCCGAATCTCCACCCGTGCGGATTGGGCAGGTAGCGCTCGTAGTTGCTGTCAGCAGTTACCCGCGTGAGTTCGTATCCTTTCACACGGAAGAGTGCGCTTTGGCCCCAAAGAGAAGGGTCGCCGGCTTTCTCAATGCGAATCCTGCATTTGCGAGACAGAAGCGTGTCAGGCTTTAACCACACGTATTTGCCTGAATCGGCCGGGTAGTTAGCGACAATGGTATTGTTGAAGTTGTTCCCTCCATCTGTGCTGTAGCGCAGCGTGACAGTGGTGATGTCCGTTGTGTGGAACCAGCGGATTGTGTCTCGCTCACCTGACAACCAGAGTTCATTGCTTCTGGGACGAACGACCCTGAGGCGAGGAAGCTCGGCCCTCCAGGCCTCCGAAACGCCATTGTGCAATCCCTGCCCGGCAATCACTCTGCCGTCGGCAGAGACAGCTGCTGCGACCGAGAGCGTCCAGCCTGTGAGGTCGATCCCGTATTCGATAAGAACGTCTCGTACGCTTCTCATGCCTTCAGCCTCACTCCACATGAAAGCTGAGGAGCCGGACCATCCCACAATGACCGACCCATCTGCCGAAACATCCCACGGCATAGTAACTGTCCCACCGGGAAGGCGTCCGAGACTTTGCATTCCTCCTGAGGCTGTCCATCTGAAAGCATCGGAGGAAGTGTTGTTGCCGCTATATCCAACTGTGACGCGTCCATTTTCAGAAATACCAAAGGCCAAACTATATATATGTCCAGGTAACAAGAATCCCAAACCACCCATTCCAGTTGACTGCTCCCATCGGAATGCTTGATCTGTTCGAGGTGGACCGTAGTTTATACAGCCCCCAACAATGATCGAATCGCCGCCGGAGATATCGTACGCCACACTATTATAGTATCCCGGAATATATCCCAAACCGGTCATACTCCCTCCTGTCCATCGGAAGGCCATGGCACGACTCAGCCATGCGCTATATCCCACGATTGTGGTTCCAGATGGAGACACGCCATACGCTTGACTGACTGTATCGGTTGGCAGTAAGTAGCCAAGGCAGTCCATCACTCCTGCCACCCACCTGAACGCGCACTGTCGGATTGGTGTCCCGCCAATTCTGCTGTAGCCGACCACGACTGAACCGTCTGCAGACACATCCAGCGCCAGACTCATGGAGCTGGTGCTTGGCAGGAAACCAAGACCGACCATCCCTCCCGAGGCGGTCCAGCGGAACGCTTCCTGTCCGCTGGAACTCCTGCTTGCACCGACAACAACCAACCCATCTGTCGAGACGGCATATGCGTGGCTCTCCACAGTCCCGCCCGGAAGGTCTCCGAGTCCCTGGAAGGAAGCCTGGCTGAACACACGAGAAACATAGAGAACCAAGAAAGAGACGATCCACATGGGACCAGAGGTTGCAGGTCTTTTCATTCCACTCTCCTCAGATTGTATGGATCTCGACGTGGCATTATTTGACGACCAACATTTTCTTCGTCTGAGTGAATTGTGAAGTTGTCAGATGATAGAAGTACACACCGGATGCAGTCAGTGAAGCGTCGAACTGAACAATGTCATGGGGCACCTCGCGAACCAGTTTGACAGTCGGAAGGATTGTGAGTTGAGACGTTTCCCTTTACAAAGGAACTTCAATCCGTCGCGAATCTCAATCCCATAATGATGGGACAGGGCAACGGAGGAGTGGGTAGTTGGCTGATTGGTGGAAGGAGAGGACCGCGGCGGCTATATCTCGCCCTGGAAGGACTTCCTGATGACTTCTGCCTTCGAGTTGACGTGCAGCTTGCGGTAGATGTTCTTGATATGGTGGCGGACCGTTTCCAGGGTGATCTCCATGCGATCGGCAATCATCTTGTAGCTCAGACCGTCTACCAACCCGACGACAATTTCCTTCTCGCGGTCGGTCAGAGGAGAGATACGCGGCTTCTGTTTTGAAGGATTGAAATACTCCACCACTTTTCGGGCAATCTGCGGCGACATCGGTGCGCCGCCAGCATGTGAGCTTTCTATGCTCTCCTTGATCCTGGCGAAGGGAGTTGTCTTGAGCAGGTATCCCGTCGCGCCTGCACACAGCGATTGGAAGATCCTGTTGGGGTCGTCGTACACGGTGAACATGACGATGTCGACATCGGGTATCCTTTCCTTTACCAGCGAAATTGCCTGTATCCCCGACATGCCCGGTAACCCGATGTCCATTAGAACGACGTGGGGGGGAGATGCGGTCTGTAACTGCAGCAGAAAATCCTCGACGGAGGCTTCTGCAACCGAGCAGGTCACGTTCGACTGTGCCTGGAAGTACTTCTCCAGCCCCTCGCGAACCTCCGCGTCATCTTCAACGATGCCGACTGTTATCATGTCATCATGTAGTGAAATGCTTGTCGTCTTTCAATCCCATATTCA
>CAYHRX010000400.1:0-3773 GCA_964359075.1 uncultured Chitinophagales bacterium | reverse complement strand
CGCGGACGCGTGAGACGCTGGAATTGGTTCTTAAGCTCATCCCCGGGATCGATAGGCCTCTCATTCTTGACGCAGATGCTCTCTTTGCGCTTGCCGGTCATGTCTCCGTTCTCAAGAAAAGGAGGCAGCCTACGATCCTGACTCCTCACACCGGTGAGCTCGGTGCAATAATTGGTCAGGACTCTACTGCGATAGATACAAACAGGGTCGAAGTCAGCCAGGAATCAGCCAACAAACTCCGGAGCATACTCTGTTTGAAAGGCTCTCCCACTGCAACGGCCACCCAGCGGGGCAAGGTTTACTTGAACCCGACAGGTAATCCGGGAATGGCAACGATTGGCTCAGGAGATGTTCTTACTGGAATCATAGGAGGCCTCCTTGGTCAAGGTATGAGCCCGAACGAGGCTGCTTTCTCAGGGGTGTTTATTCATGGACTTGCCGGAGATATCGCTGCAGCAAAACTCGGCCAGCGTTCATTGATGGCGATGGACATCCTTGATCACCTCCCTGGTGTACTGAAGAGACTCGAATCGTAATGCGTCAACTCTTGCAGAAGCATGGGTTTATCTACGATCAGTTGCCGGCAATTCTGTGGGCTGCGATCATCTTTGTTGCCTCATCGATTCCCAACCTCACATTACCTGAGATCGAGTTTGTTGCCACCGACAAAGCCGCTCATGCTCTCATCTACTTCGTCCTGTGTGCCTTGGTCTATCGCGCTCTGAAATTCCAGAATCGGTTTTCAAATCTCGGAAGGTGGAGCATACTTTGGTGTGTTGTCTTCTCAACTCTGTTCGGTGCCAGCGACGAATTTCACCAGTCGTTCGTGCCGAACCGTGTAGCGAGTGTCCTCGACCTGGCGGCAGATCTGCTCGGTGCATTGCTCTTTGCAGTAGTAGCATTGGTCAGAACCAGAGCCAGGGATGGGGGCCCTCGAGCGGATTGATTTTCCCTCACGATTTGGCTACCTTTTGAGTGTTGGAATTCACCCTACTACATACCAGCGGTCAGGCGCGGGCAGGTCTCATGTCTACGGAGCGCGGGGAGATTCCCACTCCGATTTTTATGCCTGTGGGAACGCAAGGTGCCGTCAAGGCAATTGAGCCGAGAGAACTGGAGGAGATAGGGGCGAGGATAATCCTTGGGAACTCATATCATCTCTATCTTCGCCCTGGGATGGAGGTTGTTGAAAGTGCGGGCGGGTTGCACCGGTTTATGAATTGGGACCGACCTATTCTGACCGACAGCGGCGGGTACCAGGTGTTTAGCCTGTCCGATCTTCGGGGGATTTCGGAGGAGGGGGTCGAGTTTAAGTCGCATCTCGATGGCTCGCTCCATCGGTTTACGCCGGAGCGGATCATCGATGTTCAGCGCTCCCTTGGGTCCGACATCATGATGGTCCTTGACGAGTGCACGCCCTATCCCTGCGATGAAGCGTACGCGGCAGGGTCGAATGAGTTAACTATCAGGTGGGCGGAGCGATGCAAGAGGCAAATGGAGCTAACAAAGCCTAAGTTCTCAAAAGCTCAGAGCTTATTTGGGATTGTTCAAGGCAGTATCTATGAGTCTGTACGAGAAGAATCTGCCGAGGCGTTGGTGCGGATCGGGTTCGATGGCTATGCAATCGGGGGGCTTTCAGTAGGAGAACCTCCGGAGTTGATGTACAGGATGACAGATGTGTGCCTGAGCATTCTGCCCGCAGACAAGCCAAGATACCTCATGGGAGTTGGCACACCAGAGAACTTGATTGAGGCTATCGAGAGGGGTATCGACATGTTCGATTGTGTCTTGCCGACCCGAAATGGAAGAAACGCAGTCCTGTTCACACGCAAGGGCAAGTTGAATATGAAGAACGCCACGTACGCGTTCGACTTCATGCCTGTCGATGGAGAGTGTGAATGCTACACGTGCAGGAATTTCACGAGGGCGTACCTGCGGCATCTGTTCAAGTCGCGGGAGATCCTTGCATTGCAGCTGGCGACGATTCACAACTTACATTTTTATCTCTGGCTTGTGAATTCGGCGCGGCAGGCGATACTTGAGGATCGTTTCGCAGATTGGAAGTCAGGAATGTTGGAAGATCTAACAATGTCCGTGAGTGAAATGGAATGACATTGTTGTACTATGGTTACACAAACAGGAGGATAAGTTGACACATTTGTTTTTCATTGCCATGGCGTCGCCCCAAGGGGGGAGTCCCGAAGGATCACTGGTCAGCACACTGGTGATGTTCGGTCTGATTATTGCCATTTTCTACTTCCTTATTCTTCGGCCACAGCAGAAGAAGCAGAAAAATCGACAGAAAATGCTGGACGCAGTAAAGAAAGGGGACAAAGTTGTTACAGCGGGCGGTTTGCACGGAACAATTGCCGGACTGGACGACAAGACGGTGCTTCTGCAAGTCTCCGATAATGTCAAGATGAAGTTTGAGCGCTCCGCCGTAGCGTCGATCCTGAAAGAAGGTGAGCCCGACTCAAAGGAGAGCAAGCAGTAATCCATCGGTGCAGAGTTCCCCGAACCAATCAGGTGCAAGGAGAACCGTGATGACACATGCAGGGCATGAACCGAGAGGTTTCAACACGATCGAAGAAGCCGTCCACGATCTGAAGCAGGGGAAAATCCTGATCGTAGTGGATGATGAAGACCGCGAGAACGAAGGCGACTTCGTCTGCGCGGCAGAGTTTGTTGATTCCAACGTGGTTAACTTTCTCGCAAAGCAGGGCAGGGGCATCATCTGTGCGCCGCTTCTGTCCTCGAGGGCGAAGGAACTGGGTCTCGATCTGATGGTGGACAGCAACACGTCTCTCCACGAGACACCATTCACTGTGTCCGTTGACTATGTTCATGGGACATCTACCGGTGTTTCTGCTCCAGATCGGGCCGCAACGGTTCGGTCATTTGTGAATCCGAACACCAAGCCGAGCGATCTTGCCAGGCCCGGTCACATCTTCCCTTTGCGTGCACTTGAAGGAGGAGTGTTGCGGCGGGCGGGCCATACCGAAGCTGTCATCGATCTGTGCAATCTCGCCGGGTTGTACCCTGCCGGCGTGCTATGCGAGATCATGAACGACGATGGAACGATGGCACGCGTCCCCGAGCTCATGAAGATCGCCAAGCACTTTCACATGAAGATTATCACGGTGAAAGACCTCATCGAGTACCGGATGAGCAGCGAGAAGCTGGTACACAGGGTCGTGAACACCCATTTGCCAACAAAGTACGGTGACTTCAGCATTTACTTGTACAAGAGCGAGACCGATAGCAAAGAACACATTGCGCTGGTAAAGGGTGAGATCAAGCACGACATGCCGGTGTTGGTCAGAGTTCACTCGGAGTGCCTCACGGGAGATATCTTTGGCTCACTCAGGTGCGACTGTAACGAGCAGTTGACATCTGCGCTTAAGATGGTAGAGAAGGCTGGTGCGGGGGTTGTACTCTACATGCGCCAGGAAGGGAGAGGAATCGGGTTGCTCAACAAGCTCAAGGCTTACAAACTCCAAGATGGCGGACTGGACACAGTAGAAGCGAATGAAAGGCTCGGCTTTCGGCCCGACCTACGGGACTATGGCATCGGTGCTCAGATCCTGCGTGATATCGGCCACTGTCGGGTAGCGCTGAATCTGCTCGGCGCGCAAACAGCGTGTGGCAATGGCGTCCAGTTCGCCGGGAATCCGCAATTCCGGGCATTGGGCCGCCGGAGATTTGATTTCGCTTTCCCAGGCGCTGGCCTTTTCACCGGTGAGCATTTCGTAAAGAATGGTGCCCAGTCCATA
>CAYHRX010000399.1:0-3785 GCA_964359075.1 uncultured Chitinophagales bacterium | reverse complement strand
GCTTTGGAGTTCCCTGGGGCCATACGCGGAGCTTCAATAATCGCTTTCCTATCCGACAGACGATCGGCAATGGCTTCAATTGGACCGTCGAAGAATGGCCGTTTCTGGTGCACCCGAGCACGCAGACAGTTGTTGCCTACCTGCGGGCGGGCTATGCTCTGTGGTTTGACCAAGCTGGCGATGGCTATTCCGCCCGCTTTGGGGAGAAGCCAACCCTCGTCCTGGACAGCGCGGCACAGCGATATCGCCTCAAGGAGCTGGATGGCACCGTCACGGAATATGACTCGGTCACCGGCATGTTCCGCAAACGGACCGACGTGGCCGGCAACTACGTCCTCGTCAAGACGATGCAAGCCAATGGCTACAACTTTACTGAAGTCGAGCGGGTCTACACCAGCGGCGGAAATACTACCACCGAGCAGTATCTCTATGAGTATGAGGCCCCCACCGGCGACGAGCAACTTACCAGCGTCACGCTCCGACGCAAAGTTAACTCCGGTTCCTGGACCAACATCCTTCGCGCCAATTATACCTACTACAATTCGAGCGACACCTTCGGCAGCGATGGCGACCTGCAGACGGTGACGACCCAAAGTTGGCAAGATAGCGCCTGGGGGGACACTGGCACCACGCTTTACCGTTATTACAAGACTCTGGCCGCTGGCTCCTCTTCTTCCAGTTCCAGCTCGTCGTCATCTTCCTCGACTTCGGCCGGTAACTTCCCGCCTTCCCTGCTCAAGTACGTCGTTCTTCCCTCTTCTTACGACCGCCTGGTCGCCGATCCGAGTGTCACCGATCCGCTCACGGCCAGCGATGCCATCGTGTCCCAATATGCGGACTATTACTACGAGTACGACTCCAGTAAGCGGGTGACCCGCGAAATCGTCCAGGGAGGGACGCTGGCCTACAGCTTTAGCTTTACCGAGAGCACCAACGCGGACGGCTACAACAGTTGGAAAACCAAGACGGTCGAGACGCTCCCGACCGGAGCCCAGAACATCGTCTACAACAACTACGCGGGCTACCCCATGCTGACCGTTTTCAAGTCGGGCAGCGACGAGTGGCGCGAATTCTACCAGTACGACAACAGTGGCAACGTCCTGCTGCACGCCATGCCCTCCGCCGTATCCGGCTATGACGAGCAGTACGCGGACCTCTTACATGAAACAGGGGGTGGTTACCAGTATCTCCGGGATCATGACGGCCTGATCCGCACCTACACCTACCACGGGCCGACGAACTTTCGGGCGTCCGAAAGCCTCAAGAACGGCGAGCTAGGATCTCCGATCAAGCTTCGTGAACTGGAATATGTGGGCTGCTGCGCGGGTGTCTCTTCCAGTTCATCCTCTTCCAGTTCTTCCAGCTCTTCCTCCTCCAGTTCGTCGTCCTCCACCCCTTCAATCCCTTGGGACGGTTGCATCTATCGCCTGTCCAAGGAAACCGTTTATCCCAGCGATGTCGATCAGACAAAGACAATCGTCACGACCTACGCATACACGTTTTACTCCGGCACCTGCGCCATTCAGCAAAAGACAACCACGTTCCCCGTGGTGTCCACCGATCAGAATGGCTCGGGGATTGCGGACTCCCGCAAGGATTATTTCGATATCTACGGCAACAATACATGGATGATGGACGAGCGGGGTTTCATCACCCGGCTCAAATATGACATCCCAACAGGAGCTATTACCCAGAAGGTTGACGATGTGGATACCGCCCAGGTCGATGACGCACCGGCAGGCTGGGAAACGCCCACGGGAGGCGGCCTCCACCTGATCACGGATATGGATCATGACGACCAAGGCCGCATTACGCAAACGCTTGGCCCTTCCCACGAGATTGATCTGAGTGGCACCGCTACGACCATTCGACGGGCTGGTTGGATGGTGTACCAGGATGCCGCCCATGAAACCTGGACCGGACAAGGCTACGCGACCGGATCCTCGCCGACTTACAGCTACTCACTCATCAATCCCGTCTCGATCACCAAGACCGACCGCGACGGACGGGTCGTAGAGCAAATTCAAGCGAGTCGAGATTCCAGCGACGGACCATTGACCAGCAGCGATAGCTTCCCACAAGCGAATTATGTCCGCTGGACCACAACCCAGTACACGGACTGCTGCAATGTAGCCTCCACCAGGGCTTATCACACGATTCCCACTTCCGGCGAAGGCGCGTCGGACACGAACTATGATCAAACGACCTTCGGGTACGATTCCAGTAAGAGGCGAAATCGCAATGTCACGCCGGGCGGCACCATCACCCGCACCGTGTTCGACATTCGCGACCGGCAAATCAAGATCTACGTCGGCACCGATGACACCGGTGCCACGGCTAGCGATCCTACGGGGGGTGGAGCTTCGGGAAACAACATGGTGGTCGTCACAGAAAACCAGTTCGACGGCGGAGGCATTGGCGACGACAACATGACTCAACTCACCCAATGGGTCGATGGCTCAACGAGTCGCGTAACCTCGCTCGCTTATGACTGGCGTGAGCGGCGAACAGACACTGACGGCGAGGTCGATTTCTACGAGAAGACGTATTACGACAATATCGACCGTTCCATCAAGATGGAACGATACAACACCACGTCCGCCGGCAACCTAATCGGCCGGAATGAAACCAAGTACGACGACCGCGGCCGGATCTTCCGGTCCATCCGTTACGGCGTCGATCCCTCAACCGGTACAGTCGGCAACTCGCTCGCGAACAACTCCTGGTTCGATGCTTCGGGCCGCGTCATCAAGCAGCTTTCCGCAGGAGCCCAACTATTTGCAAAAGATGTTTACGATGGACTCGGCCGTCGCACCAAGCAGTACCAAGGTTACGACCTTTCCGAGTCCAGCTACGCCGACGCTGGAAGTGTGACCGGAGACACCATTTTGGAACAAACTGAGCATCTTTACGATTCAGCCAGCAACCTTATCCAGACGAATCAGCGTCAACGCTATCATAACGCTACCGGCACCGGCGAACTTCAAAGTCCTTCGGGAACTCAGCCGAAAGCGCGGGTCAGTTATGCAGCGACCTATCCTGACGCGATTGGCCGCCAGCAAGCGAGTGCCAATTATGGTACCAACGGCGGCACCTCCTTGTCGCGGCCCAGTACAATCCCGGTACGTAGCGATACCGTTCTCGTGATAAGCATGACGTACGACTGGGCAGGCCAAGTCAGTACCCAGAAAAACTCCGGCGGCGTGACCACTTGCCTGGAGTACGATGCAGTTGGCCGCCAGGCGAAGACAGTTATGAATTGCACAGGATCGGGCTCAAGCAGTTCTTCCAGCAGTTCGTCCTGTAGCAGCAGCTCCGGCGGCTGCACCGCCTCGGACGATGTCAATGTCACGGTCATTACTGCCTATAACGCCGATGGCAATGTCGCCAGCCTTACGGCGGTAAACAGCATCACGGGAAATCAGACGACGCAGTACATCTATGGAACTACGCTCAGTGACAGCTCTATTGCGTCGTCTCTTCTGAAACGCAAGGAGATTTATCCCGACTCCGTGGACGACGATGACGTCATCAGCTTTAAGTACAACCGCCAGCATGACGTGACAGAAGCGAAAGATCAGAACGGCACGATCCATGGCTTCGATTACGACAAGTTGGGTCGACAGTCGCAAGATCGGGTCACGACGCTTGGAACTGGAGTCGATGGGACCATTCGACGAATCGCGACCAGCTACGAAGTGCGGGGCATGAAGCAGAAGCTGACGAGTTGGAACGGCGAAACGGTCGGATCCGGCTCCGTGGTAAACGAGGTTCAGTTCGCCTAT
>CAYHRX010000398.1:0-3800 GCA_964359075.1 uncultured Chitinophagales bacterium | reverse complement strand
CCAGCGTGTCTTCCCATGTTTCGTGCAGCGCTGTTCTTGGGCAATGCTGGCTCACGAAGTGAGTTCCGCGCAGTCCCTCGCGTACAAGGGCCTCGAAGAGCAATCTATGGTTCACGGAATTGTCCGCAACATCCTCCAGTAGAATGATATCGAAGGGTGGTGAGCTGTTGCGAAGATGCGCTGCAAGGATGTTGGCGCATTGCTGCTCCAGTCCTTTCTCAACGAGCACATCGAGAGGTCGGACATTTCACGGCTGATGAACGCAACCTTCCGGAAGCTGAGGAAGCCCAGGATATGCACCGTTTCCACAAACAAAGGGGCAATGCCGACAATCCTTGTGTCCCCCCGCATCACGACGACGTGCAGCGACATGTCCGGCGAATGCTCTCCGAAATGTCTCCACCATGTTCGCAACCACTCAAATGACTGAAACACCGAACTTCCGGTCGCGCGAAACAACGCGTCCCATTCGGGGTATAGAGCATCAAACGCCTCGACGGTTCGGAGGACCTCGGCAGAGATGGGCGATTCTGTGGCCGGTGTTGATTTCATCTCTGGCATAGCGACGAGGTTCTGTTCGGTTTCATGAATCCTCACGGACGAGCCGCCTCCAGTTGTTTGATCCCTTCCAGCGAGCGCAACAACTGTCG
The DNA here is from genome assembly GCA_964359075.1 of uncultured Chitinophagales bacterium. GTDB lineage: Bacteria > Bacteroidota > Ignavibacteria > UBA10030 > UBA6906 > UBA11986. The sequence continues at coordinate 3,150 of CAYHRX010000398.1, read as the reverse complement.
GCGCGTGAGTGCATGGTGGACAGGCAACTCAAGCAATCGGTCGGAGAGAGCCCTGCACGGCTTCTGTGACGGATGGAATGGAGATTCAGGCCACCCTGCGCCGGTGACTATGCCGCGTCTCAGAAGCTCGTGACGATAGAAATCTCGGTGGTCGTTGTCTACCAGCATTGGAAAGCTATAGGGTATACACCCTTCGGGGAGGGAAAAATGCAGCGGGCGAAACACCTTCGATGCCGGGAATCGCTGCGCAACTGTGGTGTAATTCTCGCGACGCTTGCGAACTACACGATCCATATCAACATATTTCAAGCGATGCTCAGAGAACGAGGAGAGCATCTTCACATTCAGCACTGCCGGCGCGTTTGTATCGACGTATCCAACTGGGTCGACCTTGAAAACTCTGAGCGGATCTGCACCGCCGGTAAGACGGACATACGCATACTTGATACGCTGCTTCGCATACCTGCCAATGGAATAGCAATTGTTTACACGCCACTCGTACTGTGGTTGGAATTCACTCAGCGTTTCGCTGAGCCGGAGGAACCCCCCTTCCGTGAAGAGAAACATCTTGCGGAGACTGAAAAGCGCAACATCACCGAACGTCCCCAGTGGTTTCCCCTTGTGTGTTCCGCCAATCGAGAGGGCACAGTCTTCGATCATGAGCACATTCAGACGCCGTGCAAGAGCACACATTTCTTCCAGTTGATTTGGGAATCCGAAATAGTGAACATAAAACAGGGCGATTGTACCGTCATCGGCTTGCCTCTCAACCTCATCCAGGTCGAATGTGCAGTTGCCATACACTTCATAGAATCTCACACTGCAACCGGCTGCCAGTGCAGCGCGGTAGAGCTTCGCGGGGATGTAGCTTGGCATGATGATGTTCGGTCCCGGACGGCTGGAGGTCTTCACAAGGTACGCCAAGATATCTTTGAATGCGTTGCTTGCGTTGGCATACAGAAAAGACGTCCCACCAAGTTGTGCAAGGTATTCAGGGAATCTCATACCGGAGTCCCCTTTGTTGTGGCTGTATGTCGCGGTGGGTGCCGTTGTGCGGAGTTCTTGCCGCCCAAGAGTTTCGATCGTCCATCCGCGACAACCGTCAGCGGTCTCGAGACAAGGTGTTTGAATGTGGGAAGCGAGAACGCGCCATTCTCGTGGACGACGAACTGAAAAAGGATTCTCTCCCGCTGTGCCCGACGCTTGAGAGTGTGGAGGAGGGTATCTAGGTTCAGCTTCATGCGGGCCGTCTTCTGCCGTGACGCGTTGAAGAACACAAATGTCCAGTTCTTGACGTCGACTCCATCAAACTCATATTTATACTGTTCAGTCCCGCGCATAAAGTCGTAGACTCTCATCCCGCGCTGTATCGCCTCTTCCATACAGTACCCGGTTAACACACGGCCTGGCGAGTATTTCCATACGTCGGGTGCTTCAGTTGCACCGCCGAGGAAGATGGAGAGCTCATCGTGGAAGAAATAGCCGTAATTTGTGGCAATACGCCTGCCATCAACGCGGAGAAATCCAAGAAACAGCCAGCCGCGTTTGAAGAACAATGGTGCAATCTCCCGGTGCAGGGACGCAACTCTTGGATCGGCAAACACGCCTCTGTGTCCGGATTTCGTCCATCGGTGCTGATGCATCCGGATGAACTCCTCCATGTCCTCAAGGATATTCGTTTCGCTGGAGGTTGTCTCGAACTCAACAGTAAAGTTCTTGTTGAGATTCCGTTTTCGTCGTCTGATCTCTCGGCGGTGGTCGATGTTGAACGACTCCAGCGTTGCCTCCCATGAGTCACGCAATTGCGTGCGTGGGCAATCCGCGGCCACGAACCGGTTCCCCGGAAGACCTGTCATTGTCAGCTGATCGTAGAGCAACTCGCATGTGCGCGAGCGTTCGGTAATGTCCTCGAGCAGCACAACATCGACCTGCGAAGAAAGGTCCGCAAGATGTTGGGCGATCCGTCGGACACAGGGCTCTTCATGCCCATGGGCTACCAGAAGGTCAAGATAGTCCGTGACTTCTCTTCCAATGAAAGCCAGCCTTCTGTACGAAATCCCCGCGACGACACGGATCTCCTCGACAAAAAACGGAGCAACGCCGACCAGACGATCATTATCCGTTACGGTAACGATGTGGAGTGTTGCGCGCGGATTGGTCTCACCAAAGTGCTTCCACCATGTCCGTTGGTATTCAAATGATTGAAATGGAGAAATGGCGCTCTCCTGAAGCAAGGCATCCCATGCCGGTTGGAGCCTGTCGAAAGCCTCGGGCGTGCTGATGACCTGGAGCGTAAGTGCATCGCCAGTCATACGTGGCGCCGCGAGGTTTGTAGTATGTTCGCTGGGATGTAGCATGTCAGCCGGCGGTCTCCAGGGGCACGTTCATTCCTCGGGTGATAGTTCGTTGTGGTACTTGTTACGCCCGCCGACAAGCCTCTTCATGGCCCATCTTCCCCAACGGAATGTTTTCCTGAAGCCGGATAGTTCGGAGAGAAGATAGGCGCTGCTTGCATTGTTCACGATGCATATTCGTCTGATCTCATACAGGTCAGATTCGAAATGCAGCGGGCCTGAATTCACCGCGAACCCACATGAGTACCCCGCCTTTCGGGCCGCTCTCTTCACCCGGGAATTCACGTCGCCGTAGGGATATGCCAGCCATCGGACGGGCTTCCCGGTGATGTCTTCAACGATATGTTTCGAGCCAATAAGCTCCTGTTCCAATTCACGTTCGCCGAGGCTTGGGAGTGAGGGATGATTGATCGTGTGCGTGCCGAACTCGATGCCGCCTTTCACCATTTCGGAAATCTGGTCGGGGCGCAGCAATGGGGCTTTCATTATGGCGTACCGCCTGTCCCACCAGTTCCTGCGCCTGTTGAAATCCGCCGGCCGAGAAATGCACGCGGTGAACCCGAACTCCTGAAGAACAGGGAATGCATTCTCGTAGTTGTCGAGATATCCGTCATCGAATGTGATCAGAACGCCGCGCTCGCCGGACGGGACTGAATTCTGATCTTGTGTAATCAGATCAGCAATTCTCAGAACCCGGTAACCATGCGCCAACAGGTATTCCATTTGACGGCGGAATACGTTCCTGCTAAGTGCATAGGGCGATGTGACAGACTCGTTGTCTGAACACACGCGATGA
>CAYHRX010000397.1:0-3809 GCA_964359075.1 uncultured Chitinophagales bacterium | reverse complement strand
TGGCGTATCGTGAATCCGCCCCCACGATGCCCCGCCATTTGTCGTGCGGTAGATAAAGGCATCCGCTGGCGAAGACCCAACGATAGCAACATTCTCATTCAGCGCAGTGATTGTATGGACTGTATTGGTGCCAATCGCTCCACCGCCAACACTGGACCACGTGGTACCGCCATTCGTCGTGCGCAATACAGTACCACTCGCACCCCCTATCCAGCCGATGCTTGAACTGAACGCCTTCACTGTCCTGAGCGATACAGTAACGCCTGAGGTCTGTGCCGTCCATCCATAGGTGATTGGAGCTTCCTGTCGTACTGTCGCTCGGATAATCACATCCTGCAAATCACCCGAGCGGTACGGTGCCCAGCCGCCGGTATACTCCCAGCTTCGATAGGAAATTGGCGCTGCTATTTCGTACGAGAACGCCATCTGTCCACGCGCGCCAACAAAGAACCTCCCGCCCTGAATTCGGATGCTGTCACTTGCGAACAGAATCGTGTTCATACCCACGACTGCAGTCACGCTTCGCGATGCCAGAACCGCGCCCGGGGCTCCCGATGAGCCATCAAGGATTTCGACAAGCATCGGTTGGGTTGTAATCGCCGAGACGTTCACAAAGACTGTCTCAATTCTCGCCGGATACACGGAAGGAGGCAGGTCAAATGCAACACCTACGCCGCCGCCACCGATCCAGTTAATTGATCCTCCCACCGAGCCGTTCTCATACTGGAGCCTGGTGCTCTGCCCCACTGCAAATGATGCCGACACGATCTCCGCCACTTTCACGTTATTGCCTGGACCGACATCACCCGGAACAAAGGCCTCGAAGCGCGTCGTGTACGAACCGGTAACTGCAGGCGTGAACAACCGTGGGAACGTTACAGTTACTTGCGCGCTCGGCGCCAGAGACGGGATGAATACCGTATCATACGCAGTCGGCTGCAGAGGACGCGAGATTGCATATGTCACACGTACGTTCGTCAGGCTTGCTGTACCAAAGTTCTTCACGAAGCACTTCATCGTGTCGGATATCCCCACGCGCATCATCTTCGCAAGGTTCAGAGCATCAAATCCACCAACAATACCCGCGTCGGTAATTTGCAGTCCAGTGTTGACCGTTCGTTTGAACTTGATTGCAAGACCGCTATCGGGCATGAGCGGATGTTGCTGCCCAACAGTGATTTGCGTGAATGTGTACAGGCGACCAATCTGGCCGGTGGCGTTTTCAATTCCGATGCACAAGCGAAGATTGTTCGTCGTATTGTACCGGCCGCGTTGGAGACCGTACTGATAGGTGATGGAACTGTCAGCTTTGTTGAGGATGATCTGGAATGTGTGCGTGTTCGCGGGAATGATCACCTGCTCCCATTCCGTCACATTGATGTAGCTGACTACAAGCGAATCCACACCGTTCGTCCAATAGTAACACTGTCCACCCGCCCCTGCCTGACCGCCGAACACAAGGTCGCCCACCAGAGCAGCCATGAGATCGTTCGGCGCTGCTGTGTTCGGAAAAGTTGGGTATCCAAAGTTCGGGGCAAACGCCGTTGTTGTTGGGTCAAAGGTGATGTAACCGTTCGATCCTACCTTGAACCGATTTGCAGTATACCAGTAATACGGGAAACTGAATAACATGTCGAACGGTCCGACAACGTTGTCATCACCAAGACCGCCGGGCGTGGGAAGATTGGGCACAAGCGTTCCCCGCGTTGTGATATCAACCCAACGGAATGTTGGCCCACCGGGATCAGTGCTCCTGACCCATGTATACCCCCAGGCATCAGGTGCGCTTGTATCAGGATGGATCAGTACCGGGTCCGACATCTTCTTCCCGTCTGTCCCGCCCCACATTAGTCCCGACACAACGCACAAGAGGAACAACACACGAGTAACATTGCGAATCATGATTCCCTCCAATATGTGTAGGTGAGTGAGAAGTGAATTGAGAGTTGGTGATTGGTAATGCGCGAAGCACTCAAACTCGTACTCTAACTGTTGCACGAACTGTTGTTCACGCGTCTTCTCGCGCAACCGTCCGTATTCTGGCTGACGGTGAACGGACCATCACCGCTGTTGCTTGTGCATCTGTCCTCCTTGTGATTAACTCCTGCATCGGCACTCAAGGTATCATCCTTGAGCGCCGATCGCAAGAAACCTCTCCGCCTCGGGCGGAACTGGGAGGACAAATCTCCTTATTTCAAGAGTACCATCCGTTTTGTTTCGGAATAATTTCCTGTCATCAGTTTGTAGAAATACACGCCGCTTGCAACATTCGTTCCATCAAACGTCACGTCGTAACTTCCCGGCTTCAATTCCTCATTCAACAATGTTTCAAGTTCCTGACCGAGTGTATTGTAAATCTTGAGGGAGACAAATCCGAAATCGGCAATTCGAAATCCGAAATGCGTTGTTGGATTGAACGGGTTCGGATAATTCTGACCGAGCGAAAACGCTTGGGGCGTTGTTGATGAATGCGAGACGCTTGTAGCTCCCGAGATATTGAGATAATTCCCCATGCCTTGTAGAATCGCCAGTGCTGTCGAATCGAATCCTCCCGCCGATGTGCAGTTCTTGTCCTCATACGTATTGGCGAGAACAGCTTCGCGATGATTGTACCAAAACCAACTTTCGGGATAATAGGTGGGAGGAGGGTTGCTCGTCCAACTCACAAAATAGGTGTACGGCTCGATGCCGCCCGGGAAGTGATTTCTCACATACCCGATGAACGTCTGTTGCATCGTCGCGAACAGATTTGATGTTCCGTTCGCATGATGATAGACGAAGTACCTTCGACAGGCAATGGCAGAATGCATGTTGAGTGCGATACGAATCGGATTGGGTTGCGACATGAGTTGTGTGAAGACTCTGCGCAGCACCTGAACCTCCGGTTGCGGTGGATTTGCAGACCAATTGCTTTCCAGGTCAATGTTGTTTGCGTTTTGTCGCGGTCTGGCAAGCTCGACACCGTCGGGATTGTACATCGGCATGATGTTGAAGATGCAACTATCGCGCAGCCGCCTCGCGTACGCTGACGAAGAAAGTAAAAATCGAATGATCTCGTTCGTGACCCACGTGCTCTGAACTTCATTCGGGTGTGTTCGGGCGTGAAGCCAAATTTGTTTGCGCGGAAGGGGGAGAGCCGTCGTATCCTGAATTGTCATCATGTACATCGCACGGTTCTGCACAGTAGCGCCGACGGAATCAACTCGCACAAACGGGCTTTGCGACCAACGTGCAACGTCTGCGCGCAGCGAATCGTAGCTGTAACCCCAGTTCAATAGTGCATCAGACTTGTACTTCAAGCTGCTAGTGTCCGGGTAGCCGCAGGGGTCTTCGCCGTCGTTGCCAATTGGAGTGATTTGAAATTGAGAATAGGCTTGGTTTGTGCTAAGTAGAAGAACGAGTGAGAATAGAATTCGTGACATTGTTTTCATATTTCACTCAAATACTCTCTGAACGTAACTCTCTTCGTGGTGATGAAATAACAACTTCGCTTACAAGCAACGCCGTGTCTTGCAACGACTGCTGCAACGGCGGATTTCATGGCTGCCACATGCCGGTCATTGTGCAAATTGCTTTTCCGCCCAACGCCATTGCCAGACGAATTTCAACCAGCTCAACAGTCACTGTCTTCACCGCTGCGTCCGCCGCTTCGATGACACAACCTCTTCCGATCGATGCATCGGCACTCAAGGTATCATCCTTGAGCGCCGATTGCAAGAAACCTCTCCGCCACGGGCGGAACTGGGAGGACAAATGTCCTTATTTACAATAGTGCCATTTGGCACTTCTACGTTTTGACTGATGCCTCA
>CAYHRX010000396.1:0-3835 GCA_964359075.1 uncultured Chitinophagales bacterium | reverse complement strand
GCCTCCACAGGCCATCCATCTCTCGCGATTACATAAGGCGAACAAGGTCGTGCGAGTTGACGTATTGTCCATTCTCCTTCGGCCAATAATTGCCGGCGGTTTCATGGTTGGAGCGGCGGTGATGGTTCGTGAGTTGAATCCGCTCGTCCTCTTCTCATTCTCAGTGTCCGTGTTCGTGGTGGTTGTCGTGTTGCTCAAAGGCATTACTGTAGATGAGGTGCGATTCCTAAGAGAGAGGTTCGTGTGAAGCTGTGTGTTGGAGTCGTGAAGCCATCGCTGGCGTGGCAACAGGTGTGTCAACAGGAGGGAGTCTTGTGTGTTCAGGTCAACCTCAACGTCGACAGTATGGACGAGTATTGCAGCGTCATCGTCGTGGACCGCCCGCTTACATCGGGTGAACACTCTGCCATAGAGAATTATCTGAACAACGGCGGTGCTGTCATCGGCTATGGTCCTCACCTTCTTGGCGTTGGAGGGACTGACGTTCGCTGGGAACGGATTGACTACGTTGTCTCTGAGCACGACGAGAAGTTCCCGGGCATTCAGATTGTCGATCTCGCCTCCTATACTGCCATCCCTCGTGAGGCAAATACTCTTCGCACGCAGTCCAACACGTTTGCCATGTTTGCCGGTCGCCTTGGAGGTGGGCATGCAGTGATCTTGCCGTTCGATGTCGAGCAGATGTTCTATGACTCGCGGGCAGCATCCAAGAACTTCTACTTCACTCGAGAGCGACTGCCGGCTGAACGAGTGTCGCTTGTCAGCAAAGGAGAGATGCATCATCTCGTGCATCGGGCACTTGAGTATCTGCACCATGCACGCGGACTTCCATACGCTCACCTCTGGTACTTTCCCGATGGACAAAGGAATCTGTTCGCGTTTCGGGTTGATACCGACGCCGCTGCCCAAAAGGATATCGATGGGCTGTACAGGATTGCACGCGAGCATAGTATCTCTATGTCATGGTACCTCGATGTGAAGAGCCATGAGCCATGGCTGAACCACTTCTCCTACATGGTGAACCAGGAAATTGGTCTGCATTGCTACGAACACCAGACGTACGAGATCTACGAGCTGAACGCGAAGAACATGGAGGCCGGCCTGCACGCGATGCGCAGCCACGGACTGAACCCAAAGGGGTTTGCGGCGCCCTTCGGAATATGGAACACCGGCCTTGCACGTGCCATCGATGAGCATGGGTTTGAATACTCTTCAGAGTTCTCCTATGCTTACGATACGCTTCCAATGTATCCGGCGGACAACGGAACGCTCTTCTCGGCACTCCAGGTGCCCATCCACCCGATCTCCATCGGCTCGTTGAGAAGAGTTGGGTATTCAGAAGAACAAATGACGAGCTACTACCGTATGTGTGTCGACCAGAAACTTGCGCGCTGTGAACCCCTGTTCTTCTACCATCACCCAACACATCGGGGATACAACATAGTTGAACACCTGTTCCAATATGTCCAGGAGAAAGGCATCGGTGGGACGACACTTGGAGACTTCGCATCGTGGTGGAAGAAAAGGGCAGTCAGTCCTCTGTCTCTTCATCTTGAAGGGAGCATGGTAAGAGTCGAATTACCGGATGCCTTCGACGCCAGCGTGCACGTCAGACTTACGAACGCTTCTGGATACGAGGCTATCGTCCGCCCTCAGACTTTGCTCGATCTCTCGTCGCTCGTGTGGACAAAGTCGGCCCCAATGCCCGAAGTTCCTTCCGACATCCGACGCCTTAGAGACTTCGACCCCCGTGCAACGCTCGGCAATCTCTACAATACTCTGATCAGGAAACTCCGATGAACGTGTGTGTCGCCTCATATCCGGCGGTCTCGATTCTTCATGGCGGTCCGAACACGCAGATTCGCAACACGATGAAGCACATGGATGCTCACAGCATTGAAGTGAAACTCTTCGATCCGTGGTCGCCGTTCACCAAGCACGATTGTGATATTTTCCACCTCTTTGCTGCGAACATTGGAACGTATCACCTTGCGCGGGAAATCCATGCGCTGAACATTCCGCTTGTGGTCTCTCCCATCATCTTCAGTAACCATTCGGCAGCCTTCATAAGGCGGGCACTCTCTGCCGGCAGGCTTTTGCAGAAAGTGGGACGGGGTTTGTGGTCGGACTATGGTCTGACCGCCGAGATTTGCTCGTGGGCGAAGAAAGTATTGCCGAACACTCGGGCGGAAGCGGATCTGGTTGGCGAGGGCTTCGGTGTCTCCGGCAAAAAGATAACAGTGATACCGAATGGCGTCGATGAGAGATTCTACAGAGCAGATGCCTCACTCTTCAAAAAGAAGTACGGACTTGAGGACTTCATCTTGAACGTCGGCCACATCGGGCACACAAGAAAGAACGTACTCACACTGATTCGGGCTCTGGCAACGATTGACCACCCTGCTGTCATCATCGGACGGATCATCAAAGGAGAGTATGGTGATGCGTGTGTTCGAGAGGCTGCAAAACACAAGCATATCCTGCTGATTGATGGGCTGGACCACAACTCTGACATGCTCGCGTCCGCCTATGCGGCGTGCAATGTGTTCGTGCTGCCCTCACAGTTTGAAACACCGGGCATCGCTGCTCTTGAAGCCGGTCTTGCCGGAGCAAAGGTTGTGATAACTCCCTATGGCGGGACGAGAGAGTACTTCGGTGAGATGGCGACGTACGTTGAGCCTGATTCGATTGACTCCATCCGATCGGGCATTGAGAGATCGCTACAGCAGACAAAAGGCACCTCTTTGCGCGAGCACATTCGGCGTGAATACCTGTGGCAGCATGTCGCGGCAAAGACCGCCGCTGCCTATCGTGAAGTTCTGAGCGTCTCTTAACAGTCGACGACCGCTGGAGGCCTTGCATTCGTTTCAATCTAGAGAAAAGGATGGCACCCAAAAACATTTTCTCCAACATCCCGGAGCCGTCCACAGACGAGTTCTCCGAAGAACTTGTTCGATCGGGCTCCACAACTATTGAGCGCATTGTGTCGCATGGGCATGCCTCTCCAAAGAGCTTCTGGTACGATCAGGAAAGTGATGAATGGGTTATCCTGCTGAAAGGCAGGGCAAAGGTCCTCTTTGAAGGGGGTCGGCCATCGGTGGAACTGCAGGCGGGAGATTATCTCGACATCCCCGCGCATACCAAGCACAGGGTTGAGTGGACCGACCCGAGAGAAGACACAGTCTGGCTCGCGGTACATTATGGGTGAACGGGGGGGCCGGTGAGTGAAAGAACCATGCTATCAAGGCTGAATCCCGCGGTGCCGCGACATTATCTCTTTGCCGTCGCCGGCCTGCTCTGGACTGTTGGCGGTGTGCTGCTGTGCGTGCGTGCCGCGATATGGATGCAGGTACTTACGCTCCATAGCGGAATTGCCTTCGGCCTGATGAGTCTTGCGATTGCTGTGGCGGGGCAACTCTTTTTGTTCTTCCGGATTGTGCAGAAGAACATCGATCGTATCTCACGACTCCCGGAGCGCGCCTGTGTCTTTGCTTTCACTCCCTGGCGGGGCTACACTATGATTGCAGCGATGGTGACTATTTGTATGACGCTGCGCGACAACCCAATCAGCAGTTTGCTACACGTGCCCTGCTCATTTCTTGAAAATCTTCCTGAAGAACTCCTGCATCGCGGTCCATGAGTTCTTGTCGGCCTTTTCGTTGTACGTTATCTGTATACTGAACTTCTTCCCCAGCTCCGTCGCAGCCGGATTGGTGAAGCCATGGATTGCTCCGGGGTAGTTGATGAACTTGAAATCCGCTCCTGCTGCCTTCATTTCCGATTCACGAGTTCAATGAGCAAGTGCAACACTATGGGATAAGATTTGCAATATTTG
>CAYHRX010000395.1:0-3842 GCA_964359075.1 uncultured Chitinophagales bacterium | reverse complement strand
CTCTTCCTCTTCTTGAGCAAAGGTCACTGCCGTTGCTGACACGAGAATTATCGTTGCTACAATTACGTATCGCAGGTGACTCTCCCGGTCTCCAGTTTCTGGATTCGAATGCCTACGCGTAGATACCGCGAGTTTTCAGCGTCTTAGCGACCTTGTCTATTGCCAGAACGTAGGCGCCAATACGCAGTGTAACGTTGTGCTTGGCGGAAGTCTCGTACACAGTCTCGAATCCCGTGCGCATCATCCGCTCGAGGCGACGGTTCACTCGTTGCGCGCTCCAGAAGTAACCGACCCTGTTCTGCACCCATTCAAAGTAGGAAACAGTAACGCCACCCGCGTTCGCCAGGATGTCCGGTACAACCATGATGCCTTTGTTCTGGAGGATCGGATCTGCGCTTGCGACGGTTGGGCCGTTAGCGCCTTCGACGATGATTCTTGCCTTAATCTTCTTTGCAACTTCCGGAGTGATCTGGTCTTCCTTCGCCGCAGGGACGAGCACGTCGCAGGTGCACGCCAGCAACTCGGTCTGCGAGATGCAGTCGCCGCCCTTCCAGCCTTCGAGCGACCTGTTCTTGTCCACGAAGGCAATGGCGCCTTTTATATCGATGCCGTTCTTATTGTAACAACCGCCGCTGATGTCACTGATCGCTACAACCTTGCAGCCCTGTTCCTGCAGCAGCTCTGCCGAAATCGAGCCCACATTGCCAAACCCTTGGACCGCCACAGTCGCATCCTTCGCGGTCATCTTCATCTTGTCGAGCGCACACAGCGTGCTGACCATTACCCCTCTGCCCGTCGCCTCACGACGACCAAGTGAACCGCCCAGAATGAGCGGCTTACCGGTAACCACTGCCATCTCGGTGCGTCGTGAATGCATACTGTAGGTATCCATAATCCACGCCATCGTCTGCTCGTTCGTGTTCATGTCAGGCGCCGGAACGTCTTTGTTGGGTCCGAACACGTCAATCATGTTTGCAGTGTAACGCCTCGTAATCTTCTCGACCTCAACCGGTGTGAGCTTTGACGGGTCACAGCGCACGCCGCCTTTCGCACCGCCAAAGGGGATGTTAACGACGGCGCATTTCCATGTCATCCAGGCAGCCAGCGCTTTCACCTCATCGAGCGTCACGTCCGGTGCATACCTGATGCCGCCTTTGGACGGGCCCATCACATCATTATGGATAACGCGGTATCCTTCAAAAATTTGAATGCGTCCATCATCCATTTGAATGGGGATGGAGACAATCACCTGCTTCGCCGGGCTCTTGAGATACTCGTAGACCCCCTGCTCGAGGCCAAGGATTTCGGCTGCGACGTCGAACCGCTTCATCATCGACTCCAGTGGGTTCTCACGATCCATCGGTGGTGCTGGTTCTTTGTACGAGCCATTAAGTGTGTGAGAATCCATGAAGGTGCCTACTGCTCCTTTCGTTGCCTGGTCTGTAACGATACACGGATCGGGGCGATTCAGCGGGAACCCCCGATAAAGGCAGAAAGAACTTAGTCAAATTGAGTGTGATATTCAAGAATAGTGAGCGAGGGCTTGCAAAGGGGGGGTCGGGTCACTTCGATGAACGAATTACTCTATCGAGTTCTTTGACCACAAGCCGGGGATCTTCATCAAGGAAGTGTCTCGAAAACCTTCGTGCACGACGCACTTCATGCTCATCAATTTGCGCGATCACCAGATCCTCATCGAACAGCTTTCCCGAAGCGACAACATCGCCGTCGGGAGCGACCACACAGGATCCTCCCCAGAAATTCACGCCGTCTTCATATCCAACCCGATTGCAGAATACGATGTATGATGATAGGAGTCGTGCGTACGCCTTGTGGTTTTCAGTATTGACGGTGGCGGTCTGCAAGTCTTGCTCATTCCCTCCAAGCCGGGTGGGACTTGCGACCAGTGCTATGATGACCTGCGCCCCAGCATGGGCAAGGATGTACGGGAGCGAGATGTGCCAGAGGTCTTCACAAACCAGAACGCCGAGAGTTCCGAGCTTCGTGCTGACAGGCTGCACCTCCTTGCCAGCCGTGAAGTATCGCATCTCTTCAAACATTCTATACGTCGGAGGATAGTTCTTGCGATGGGCGGTCCGTACTCCACCATCCTCAAAAACGAACGCTGAGTTGAAAATGCGGAACGACTCATCCTCTTCCACTCCCCCGGCAAGGATCGTAATGGACTTGCTCGCCTCTACCAACGGTTGCAGTCGCGAGGGGTTCGAGTTCACGTTGACCGCGAGGTCCCAGTTCATATCCTTGATTGAATAGCCTGTAAGGCTGAGCTCGGGGAAAACGACAAGGTGAGCTCCTGCCTCCTGGGCCTTGGCAGCAACCGTCACATGCTTTTCGACATTCTTCTCGATGTCTCCCAGAACGGGATCGATCTGTGCAAGTGCAATTGTGAACTTCATAGGGTTGAAGGGGCTGGTGGTGAATCGTGCTTGGGCTGCGTGCGTCTCCGCTGAGGCCCTGGCACCGTCACTCGGACAAATCGAACATCCGGATGTCCTTGATGTACGGAACCGTCTTGTCGGTCTTGAGTTCCTTCAGCTTGGCAATCTTCTTCTCGATGCGGATGAGGTTGTCTCTTATGATTGAGAGATATGTCTTGAGATTATCGGCCTGATGATTCTTCAGGAGTTCCTCAACGGTGCTCGTCATGCCGTCAAGGGGGAGGCGGATCTCATGGGTGATGTTCAGAACAATCTCTTGAATAGCCTCGAGTCGCTTCTGGGTGATTTCCAGTGATGTGAGTTGGTTCTTCAGTGCCTGCCGCTCGATGACATTAAGAATGGTCTTCGGAAGAACGGGCGTCGAGATCTCTTCTTTGACGAGGTAGTCTTCCACACCTAGCTTCATGACTTCGACTGCGAGGTCGAAATCCTTGTTGACGGTGAGGAACACTATGGGCACATTGATGTGACGTTCCTGCAATACGCGGGTAATCTCAAGGCCGTTTTGTCCAGGCAGGAAGTAATCCATGAGGATGATATCGAATTCCTGCCCTTTTGCAATCTCGGCAAGGGCGTCGGTGCCGTTGTCTCTCCAGGTTATTTCAAATTTCTCCGGCTTGTGCTTTCGCAGGAAAAGGTCCACCAGCTTCGCGAAGTCCCTGTTGTCCTCAACCAGGAGAATATGAACCAATTGTTGATCTTCCATGTCGTGTTGTGGCCCCCCCGGGGGTACGTTGGTTGCGGCTTCCATGGTCTAGATGGGTTGGCTCTTGGGTATCGTGAAATAGAAGGTGGTCCCCTGCCCCAACACTGAATCCAGCCAGATACGGCCGCGGTGGTTCTCGACGATCTTCTTCACAATCGTCAGACCGGCTCCCGTGCCGCGGAAATGTTCGCTGCGTTGCAGGCGCTGAAAAATCATGAAAATCCGGTCGAAGTACTGCTTCTCGATTCCTATGCCGTTGTCCGCAACCGAGAATACATACTCTTCAGGCTCTTCCTTGACATCAATCGTAATTCGCGGGTCAGGCTTGTTGTTGAACTTCATGGCGTTCGAGATCAAATTCCGGAATACCATCGTGAGTTGTGTGGGGTTATACTGGACACGTGGCATGCCCGGTGCAATAACGATCTGCACGTTCTTCTCACGCAACGTAAAGAGAAGGTCATGAACGATCTCATTGATGGTATCAGCAACGGAGACCGGTTGTGCGGCCTCTGAAGTCCGGCCCAGACGAGACAGCGTCAGCAAGTCGTCAATCAAGTTCTTCATCCGCAAGCTTGATTGCACCACCGAGCCGAGGTACTCCTTCCCCTCATCGTCAACCTTGTCATTGTAATCTTTAAGAAGGATCTTGCTGTACCCTTCGATACTTATGAGGG
>CAYHRX010000394.1:0-3849 GCA_964359075.1 uncultured Chitinophagales bacterium | reverse complement strand
CATCGAAGACAAGCAGAGCATGGTGCACAAGCTTTCCCGCAACTACAGAGCATTCCGGGTCATGGAAGACCTGGGTGTCGAGCCGAAACTCTATTACCTCGCGAAGAGGAAGGCGTGATGGATAGGAACGCGGAGCACCACATCGACCAAGACGAACCATTATATCGGCCTCTCTACCAGACGGGGAAGGGATTCTACATCACTGCTGGAATTCTCCTGCTGGTCATTGTCTGGACGGCGTATATGTATCTTAACCAGCTACGGTATGGACTTGCCGTGACAGGGATGAATCAACCTGTGACGTGGGGATTCTACATTGTCAACTTTGTGTTCTTCATTGGCATCAGTCACGCCGGCACGCTCATCTCGGCGATCTTGCGTCTCTCGAAAGCGGAGTGGCGCCGTCCAATTACCAGAATGGCGGAGATCATTACGGCAATCGTGCTGGCGATCGGCGGGCTTCATCCGATCATCGATCTTGGGCGACGGGACCGCATGATGAATCTTCTTGAGTCGGGGCGGCTGCAGTCGCCTCTGTTGTGGGACGTCACCAGTATTACTGCGTACTTCACGGCGAGCACAGTGTATCTCTACATCCCGATGATTCCCGACATCGCCAAGGTGCGAGACCGGGGCGGAAAGCTCCAGTGGCTGTACGCGTTCATGGCATGGGGATACCAGGGCACTGAGCATCAGAAGAAAGTCTTGAACCGTGCGATTAACATTCTCATGGTAATGGTCATTCCGATTGCAGTGTCCGTCCACACGGTCATCTCCTACATCTTCTCGATGACGCTCCAGCCCGGCTGGCACAGCACGATCTTCGGACCGTACTTCGTGGTTGGCGCAATCTTCTCCGGTATCGCGGCGTTACTTATTGTCATGATCGCATTCCGCAAGGCTTATCATCTGGAGAACTACTTGCGGGAGATTCACTTTCAGTACCTCGCAACGCTGCTGCTCATCATGTCGATCATCTGGTTCTACTTCACATTCTCGGAATACCTTACGGGAGTATTCGGCGCCGAGCCGCACGAGATGCAGATCATCATGTACAAGTTCACCGGACCGTTTGCAATCCCCTTTTGGGGGATGGTTCTCTGTAACTTCGTGATTCCGGTGATCACGCTGAGCTTCAAGCGGCTCAAGACGATTCGAGGCATCCTTATCGCATCCTGTACGGTTGTTATCGGGATGTGGCTCGAGCGCCTGATCATTGTTGTGCCATCCTTGGCAAATCCGGGGTTGGAGCTTCCGATGGGAATATACATCCCAACGATAACCGAGTGGGCGCTGTTCGCCGGTGGGATAGCGGTCTTCATCCTCGGGTACATGGTCTTCTCAAAGTTCTTCCCAATCATTTCTATCTGGGAAATCGAAGAGGGCAGAACAGAAGGACTCAAAGAAGTGGAAGAACGCATACACAGTTACCTCCCCGCTCAGACAAATCCCTGAACGGGGATCGGTGAATGAAGTTCAAGTTTGAATACCGTATATTGGCAGTGTCGTTATACCTGTTCGATCCAATGAAGGAACAGCAACCCATAATCTACACAGTTCATAAACCTCGAGGAGGATAATCATGCGGCATCTACGCATTCTGAGCGGTATCCTGTTACTCACATTGATTGTTGCCTTCACCATGCAGGCCGATAACAAGTATGTTGGTGCAAAGAAATGCATGGCGTGCCACAAGTCGGAGAAGCTGGGCGGGCTGGCGTACACAGTCTGGGAGAAGAGCAAACATGCCACAGCTTACAAGACCTTGATGAGCGCCGATGCCAAGAAGGTCGCCACGGAAAAAGGTCTGAAGACAGCTCCCCATGAAAGCCCGGAGTGTTTGAAATGTCACGTGACTGGAGGCGGTGCAGCAAAGAATGTCGATCCAGGTTTCAAGAAGGAAGAGGGCGTAACGTGCGAAGCGTGCCACAGTGCTGCTTCCGGTTATCTGACGATTCACAACAAGAAGACCGACGCGGACAAGGCGAAGGCAAAAGCAGCAGGGTTGGTAAAGCTTGAGAAAGACGAGAAGTCGTGTACGACCTGCCACAATTCTGAGAGCCCGACGTTCAAGGGATTCAAGTTCGAGGAGATGTGGGCAAAGATCGAGCACAAGCTGCCCGCGAAGAAGTGATGGAGAGCCATTACCGAATTTGATGCCGGGCCGTCATTCGGCACGTAGTGGTCTCGTTTGGGAGTGGAATTGAGGACTTTCTACTCCGAAACGTTCGTTTGCAGATATGATAATCCTACGTGTTCATTTTCTAAATGTTGAAAATGAACACAGTCAAACGTTTTAGTAACCCATCTATTGGGATGGTTTCATCGGCTTTTTGCTCCTAGACCGTGGCACACGGCTTGCCGCATGAAGCCGCAGAAGCAACAGCTTCAATTCTGTTCTTACCTCAATACAGTCCATGGTTCACTTGGACCCAGACAATCCCGCCGAGGAGGAATGGATCGTGGACGTGCTTAGCAGGCAACATCACCACTCACAACCCATTACATGGAGGTGCAAGATGAAGCATATGATACACGTTGTTCTCCCCCTGGCGTTGCTATGCTTACCGTTCACTCAGTTGTTGGCACAGAACTATGCTGGCACACAATATTGCCAGGTCTGCCACAGCAGCACTGCAATTGGCGGGATACAATATACACAATGGTCAAACACGCTTCACTCGAAGATCCATCTGATCCCGGATAGTGTTTCCGTTAGGCCAGTGACTGATTTTACAAACGGGCTGTCAATCAGTATGGGTTCTGGCTATAATAACGCTCAGGTTGTTATCAGCAAGGTTGGTTCAGACTTTTTCGCGCGTGTCGGGACAGGTGGCACCAATTATAGGATTGCGTGGACGTATGGCTGGGGATTCAAGCAGCGCTATCTTGTGAAGATCGACACCAGCTACTACATGCTTCCGATCCAATACAACCTGAACAAGTACATGGTCAACGCCCCCGGCAGTTGGGCCACCTACAATCCCGGCAACTGGTTCAACACCGATGGAACCGTGAAGCCCCTCAACAACTCATTTCGTACGAAATCATGGGACAAGAACTGCATGGGTTGTCATGTGACTGCAGGAAGAGTGGCCACGGTTGTGGTTGGGACAGACACGTCGTGGAAAGCCACGTGGGGAGGGACTGGCGCTGGCGCGAACACTCCGCTCAATATCCTTGTTGGCTGTGAGAGTTGCCACGGCCCAAGCGCCGCTCACGTAGGCGGACCTGCAGGAACTATGAACCCGAAGAACCTTCCAACCAAGCGAGCAAAGATTGAAGTGTGTGGTCAGTGCCACAACCGTGCGTCTTCCTGGCGTGGCGCAGGTCTTGTCGGCACACACGAGTATCCGAAGAACGAAATCAGCAACACGTACTTCAATCCACAGGATACGTTGCATCCTATCTCGGAGTTCATGAACTTTGCCACTCCTCCAAACGCAACAGGCGGTCCCGGCACATGGCCTGACTTGCTGACCCCTCGCCAGCATCACCAGCAATATCAGGATGTGATTGGCTCCGCACACTACAACAATGCCTTGATGGAGATGACCTGCTTCACATGCCATACACCGCACCGGAAGTCCACGAACCCGGCAGACTACAGAGACTACAACATGGTTGATTCATTAACTGTCGGCTCTACACGGTTCAGAGTGGAAAATGACGACAATACACTCTGTCTTGCATGCCATGCAACGCGTGGACCGTTCTCGGCAATCCCGCAAGCATGGGTGCAGAATGAACCGGCTTTCCGTGACTCGATTGGGCGGGTAGTCAACCAGCATACAAAACACCGCGTGTACGATCCGAAGAATCTGTCCAACACAGGCGGCGATGGACGCT
>CAYHRX010000393.1:0-3854 GCA_964359075.1 uncultured Chitinophagales bacterium | reverse complement strand
TTCCCATTCAGCGCGAGGTAGATACATCGGGGTACGTACTCGTACGAGGAACAAAACCCCGTACTTCATACAGTTGTTTTTGAGAGTTCTCTGCTCTATAGTTGGAGTTGCTGAACTCCCCGCGCAGCCGTTGCACATGGTTCCAACGTTTCGTTTATCTGCTTCCACCTGAAGAGATAGCTTCAGCTTCGAGAAAGTCATAGTTTGATTTCGTTGGCGCTCGGCCAGAAGCTGGAATGTTCCGGCTCTACCGTCACAACCTGTTGTTAGAGAATCTGACAAACCACAAATCCCATCATCTCTCTAAGGAGACTGCCATGAAGCATTCTACCATGTTGCTGCTGTTTGCCGTTTTCCTTTTCACCTTGAGTGTCCCGAGCTTCGCTCAAGATCGAAAGGCTGACGCTATTGATCCTCGACCGATCCTGCTCGATAGCGGGGATATGCTTGTCCAGGCCATTCCCACAACAGGCCCAAGTACGAACATGCAAACTGAAGTACCTACTTCAACTCGCACGGCCTCTTTGACGGCAGGACAGATCCATTTGCAAACAGGCTTCGAGGAGAGTTGGACTTTCGGCGCGCCCCCAGGATGGGCGTTCACCCCTGCCACCAACACTGACAGTACGTGGCATCGCAACGAGTTCGTCACAGGGTGGACATCTGGAACTTTAGGTTGGGGGGCACCGTACCCGACGTCTCTCATGGGTGGTTACTCAGCGCGTTTTCATTCGTACGGAGCCGCTGCTGGCCGGCGAGGCAGCATGACAACGCCGGACATTGATCTCTCTGCGGCTACCGATTCCGTGTTTCTGAACTTCTGGTGGATGAACATCTCAGGCTCCGATGTGATCAACGTATATATGTCAACTGATGGAGGTGTTACTTTTCCGACGCTTTTGGGTTCCGCTGCGGCAACTGGTGGCTTGTGGCTCAATGCAATCGCATATCTGCCAAGCACGTCGGCAACAACGAGACTCATGTTCGAGGCCACATCTGACTTTGGAACGAACGATATGTTTCTAGATGAGGTGATCATCTACGAAAAGGGCCCGGCATACTCGGGTGCTCTAACATTGCCTGGGACGTTCGGTAGTTTCACAGAAGCCGCTCGTCGACTCCGGTTGTTTGGTGTAAGCGGACCGACGACCATTGACGTTGCGGCAGGCGTGTACGCCGATTCCGTTACGTTCCCCCCGATTCCTGGTGCCAGCGCCACAAACACCATTACGTTCCAAAACAGTGAAGGAATTGTAACTGTTCAGCGAGCTGGTGTGTTGGCGCAATCTACTACCCAGCGAACAGATGATGCCGTGATCAGTCTATGGGGTGCTGACTACATGACATTTAATGGGATCAACATTTCCGGTTTACCCGGCAGCACAAACAACGAGTGGGGCTACCACGTTCGCGCAATTACGCCAACCGACGGTGCCAATTACAACACGATCCAGAATTGCCAGATCGTGATGAGCAAGACCAACACCACGACCCGAGGAATTCGCCATTTCCCGTTCTGGGTGCTCACGGCTGCTGCCGGCGCTTCCAGCAACAACCACTATTACAACAATGATATTCAGTCCTGCGGATTCCAAGGGATCCTCTTGCAGGGGCAAGGCGGCAACACGGGTGGAACCATTCCATACTTCGACTTCAACAACGAGATCGGTTCCGTTGGAGGCGGCACAGCCCGCTTCTTTGACATCGGCGGTGGAAGCGGAAGCGCTAATGCAGTCGCAATGACAGGGCAGAACGGCTCCAAGATTTTCAAATGCGACATCGATTCAATTTGGGTAACAAGTGGCACAGCCAACGCAATCATTCTCGGGACAGGTACCACCGGGGGCGATTCACTCGTCAACTATGAAGTGTACGGCAATCAGATCCGCCGCATTGTGCAAACAGCAGGGACGGCCTCCACGATTCTAACCGCAATCCGTGTTCCCGGAAATTCAAACTCCTCGCGTGGCAGGATCTATAACAACTTCGTTTCGAACCTGAGATCAAACGGAACGAGCACAACGACTGCAATTGCTGCTCTCTACCATCAGGGAAACACGAACGTGAATACTCTGGTCGAATGGTACTTCAACACGGTACTGCTCGACAACCCCGCCGGAACAACAGGTAACAACGCTGTGGTTCGCATTGACAACAACGTTACCATGCGGAATAATGTCTTCGTCAATAAGAGCACGGTCACGTCAGGCAAGAACTACATTTACCGTCGCACTGCAGGGACCGTCACTGCCAACAATAACGCCCTTTACGTTGACACAACCGTTGCGTCCGGCTTTGTTGGATTCCATGTCAGTGACCAGAAGTCTCTGCCAGCTTGGCAAGCAGCTTCCGGAGCAGACGGGGCAAGCGCGTTTGAGAACCCGGATTTCGTCAACAGCACATCCCTCCCGTATGACCTGCACATTGACGCTACAACTCCTACTCAGATTGAGTCCGGCGCGACACCGATTGCAGGCATAACAACCGACTACGATGGAGATGGCAGGAATGTCTCAACGCCTGATATCGGTGCTGATGAGTTTGCTGGCACAGCGATAGACTTGTCGCCTCCGTCAATCTCATATACTCCTCTCGCGAACACGAGGTTCACGACAAATAGAACCGTAACCGCAACTATTACGGATGCCAGCGGCGTTGGCAGCGGTGCAGGCGCTCCGCTCATCTATTATCGCAAAGGCTCAAGCGGCGGATATACGAGCGCCGTTGCCACATCAATCGTTGGTAATGACTATACATTTACAATAGATCACTCTGCAATTGGTGGAGTTGTCGCGGGAGATATCGTTCAGTACTATGTCGCTGCACAGGACCTGGCAACAACTCCCAATGGCGGAACCAATCCAAGCGGAGGATCAGGAATCAACCCGCCAGGGAGCACTCCACCGTCTTCACCCAATTCGTACACGATTCTTTATGTCTTCTCCTCATTCCCTTACACCGAAGACTTCGAAGGCCCGGAATCCCCTGTGCGGAAACAGAAACATGAGAGCGACAACCCGCTCTCAAGTGGTTTGGGCTGGAGTACAGGCATCTTCAGCGGATCAGTGAATGAATGGGTGCGCGGAACTCCTGCCAAGACGCAACTCAACGCCGCCCACAGCGGCACGATGGCATATGTGACTTTGACAACGGGATCTTACTCCAACAGTCAGAACTCGTTTGTACAATCCCCGATTTTTGACTTCACCGCTGAGGTTGGAGATCCGACACTCCAGTTCTGGCATAACTTCAAAACCGAAGCAAATTGGGATGCCGGAATCCTTGAGTACTCTACCAATGGAGGAACTGCCTGGCGCAGGTCGGATAGTACACTCGGGACGGGTGGAACATTCAATACGACAAACAGCACGGGTTGGTACAATAGCACAAGCACAAGTGGGCCAATTCCCCCGCCAAAGTGGTCCGGGTCAAGCACAAGCTATGCAGGCCATTCGTCCGGATGGATAAAGTCTACCACAAGACTCGCTGGGTTTGCAGGTCTATCGGATGTTCGCTTCCGCTGGCGGTTTGGATCGGATGCCAGTGGCGTCGACGAAGGCTGGGCAATCGACGATGTCTCAATCCTGCCCGCTCTCGCGAACGATGTTTCACCGACTTCGATCGATACACCGGCAACCGCCAACGTGGTGAATGTTGGAATACATCCAAAGGTACGGGTGGCAAACCTTGGCACGGCTCCGAATTCGTTCCCGGTGAATCTCACGATCCGTAAGGCCGACAATACATTGGTCTACGATCAAACAGAGACCGTGAACAATTTGCCTCCGAGTTCGTTCTTCGATGTTTTCTTCGCCGTTTCCTTCACGCCTCAGGACACGGGCGACTATTCGGCT
>CAYHRX010000392.1:0-3882 GCA_964359075.1 uncultured Chitinophagales bacterium | reverse complement strand
TGAGCGTACGCTCTACCTCTCCGGCAAAATCCGCGTGGCCGGGCGTGTCCACGATGTTGATCTTGATGTCTTTGCCTGCCTGCCCGGCAGGCAGGTAGTGGACTGCGGTGTTCTTTGCAAGTATGGTGATGCCGCGTTCCTTTTCCAGGTCGTTCGAGTCCATCACCCGCGTCACCAGTTGCTGGTAGGCGCGGAATATCCCTGTTTGTCGCAACATGTGATCCACGAGCGTGGTCTTGCCGTGGTCAACGTGTGCGATGATGGCGATGTTGCGAATGTCTTCCCGTCGCTGCATAAAGCTCCCTTGGGGAATGAACCACGAAGACATACGTGTCCTAGTGTCTTTGTGGTTGAGTTTTCCCGGCCAAGAAAAAAATTGCCTCAAGCAGGGTGCAACGCTGGAGGCTTCCAATCGGGCCTAACTCAAAAAATGCAGCACCAATATAGCGATTGGTGAGGTGAAATCCAAGACTTTGGGTTCACCTCTTCCCATCGAGCGATGACCGATGCTCAGCTTCACGAATCCGTTGTTGCTTTTCAAGGCATACTCCCAGGTCAATTTCCGTGACGGCGATGCGTCTCGTGAATGGGTTTGCCGCGGAGAGCATCTCGTTTAGGAGCGTCACGAGCTGTTGGGCCTTTGCTGCCTCCAGTCGTGCCCGGTCGCGTTCTTGAAGGGCGAGCAGTACTACTGCGACCGTCCGGTGCGATCTACAAACCGGAGGTTTTTCAGAACCGAAATCGGGGCCAAGGACATTTGACGGTTCGAGTGGTGCGAGTGGCGAGGGTGCAAAGCGGAGATCGATAATTCCGGTGGCGGGGGTTTCGAGCGGCATGTATTTCTACAGATTACAAGCCGGGCAATTCACCGACGAGACGGTCGATTTCATTTCTTTCCCGCGTCTTGTTTCTCCCTTGTGACGAGGGCATGCAATAGGCGTTGGGCTTCTTCAAAATCGGGTCTCAACACCAACGCTTGTGCGACTGCTTGTTTAGCGGTGCCAAACTCTCCCTTGCGTGCAAGAAGAGTAGCGTAATTGAACCATACCGCCGTGTTAGCCGGATCGATGCGAATCACCCTTCGCATGACCGTGTCCGCTTCTTCGAGGCGGTTCATTCTGAGCAAACACACCCCCCAATCAGCCCAGACATCCGATTTCATCGGTAGCAAGTGGGCGGCTGCCCGAAGATACACTTCGCTGCTGTCAAGTCTTCCATGCGCAGCAAATGCCCGGCCGAGTGCATGGAGTGTCTTCGCATGCAACGTCGGAAGGTCCTCGCCGAGCTGCTCTTTTTCGGATCCGACTGAATACTCTGGTTGCTTTGACTGCACAGTCCGCGCAAGGACTCTCCGGTAGATCGAATCGGCAGAAGCAAGATTACCGTTCTGAAAGTAAAGGCCGGCAAGGAGATACTCTGCGTAGACAAAGTCATCCCCACAGGCGACGAGTCCTGCAAGCAGGGTTTCTTCGGCTCGACGAACGTTCTGCTGCACAAGCAAGGTTTTCGCAGCGATGATGTATCCTCCCGGAGCGAATGGACGTGCCTGAACGGCGCGCTCCGCATATACCCAGGCCGAATCCATTTGCTGTATGTTGAAATACAAGTGCGCAAGGTTGAGTGTAGCAAGATAGGGATTTCCTCGAATGCCGGCGCGTAATGCTTCAGCGGCTTCCTTGGTTCTGCCCATCCTCCAAAGCGCGATTCCTTGATTGATGCGTACACTTGAATTGCCCGGGTCCAGATTGGCCGCGCGCTCCAACAATTCAACGGCTTTCGTTAAATCGCCCGACTCCAATGCAGCACGCCCTTTCATCTCCTCCTCTCCAAACCTATCGTCAGGATGCAATTGAGCGAAGTTTGTGTTGACTAACAAAACACCAGCGCCGACGAGAGCTGTGGTGTTGGCGAGTGCCCTCCAACCACGTGAGGTTACAGAAACCACGCTGTGGTGAACTGCGTATCCGGCGAAGATGCATAGTACCGGGACAATGGGAAGTCGAAACCTGTCACCGACAAAGAATGTGCTGGTCACCAAACAATACAATACAAGCAACAGCAGAAGAAGCCGAGCGCGCGGGCTCTTCCATGCAAGCACGGCTCCCGCAAAACCTAGAGGACCAACCAACCAGAACCCGACGGGAAGAATCTTGAGCACAAAGGACGATCGCTCAAACCAGTAGTAACTGAGGTTGTTTGCGATCTCGATGTGAGACCAGAAGAGATAGATTTTCTTAAGGAACAATTGGACGAACGCGACCGGCTGGCTGGAAATGAACTCCCAGCCTTTTGCATACCAGTAAGTAGAGACTTCCGAGGGACGCGGATGAGAGCCCAAAGCTTTCTCTGCAATGTACTCCACCTGTCGGTTTTGCCCCCACACTTCTCCTACCTCCGGTATCCATGAACTCATTCCATCGGACTGTGGATTGTTCCCGATGTAGAAATTGATCCCTCCCTGCGAGGCTATCAGCACGAAATCCCGTCCCACGATTGCGTTGCGGGTTGTTACAACGACAATTGGGAGGAGACACGCAATCACGAGAGCAAGTGTGCATCGAAGGATGCCCGGTTTGCCTTTGAGATAAGTCCAAACGATATAACCAACAAAAGGAAGGGCAAGCGGGAGGAACGTCGGGCGCATTATGCAGATCATACCAAACAACAACCCGAAGACTCCATACAGTTGCCATGATGGTCTATCTGCATAGAGGACGACCAGGGTTACCCAGAGGAGAATAAGGAAGGTCAGAGGAGAGTCGAACAACAGCCTCCCCTCGAAAAAGATCAACACAGCGTACAACGCACCAAGCAGGGAAGCCACCACGACCGCTCGTATCCCAAACAGGGATCTGCTGAGGATATACATGAAAACGACCACTCCGGTACCAAGCAGGTGCTGTAGAATCCGTACCATTTCCGGAATGTTCCCGAAGACAGCATACAGAAGTCCAAGCACATATGGATAGAGCGGTGCGCGGAAGAAAACCCCTTCACCGATCACGTCTCCTCCCGCGATGGATTGGGCCCACCGGTCGTGGAACAACTCATCAAGCTGGAGTTGCTCAACGAGGACGTTTCCCCGCATCTCGAAATGATAGCCGATGCGCAGAGCAAGCGCTAAGGACGCAACACCGATGAGAAAGAGTATCTCGGTTCGTGTCATTTGTCCATGGTTTTGTCCCTCTGCTCTTTTGTTCATCATCGGATGGAATACGTTACATACTCAAACTGAAAACGGCGCTCTGCTTAACGGGAATGTAGCCAACAACGCCACGAGAATCAAACAACGGCACAACGTGGTCATTCGTGATGAAGGTATACGATGTCTTGGGAAGGGAAGTGCGAACACTGGTGAACGAACGACTTCAACCGGGACGTTATGAAACGACGTTCTCCGCCGAAGGAGGCTCCGCCTCGGGCGGAGATGCCAGAAGGCTAGCAAGCGGCGTATACGTGTATCGCTTGCAAGTGGGAAATCTTGTAGACGCAAAACGGATGGTGTCGTTGAAGTGACGGATGTTCATTGAGTCGGTGCTCTTCAATTACTCGGCGGATGAATTCAGGAGCTTTGCCTTGTACGACGTGCTGGGACAGGAAGTGGCGACTCTGGTGAATGAAGTGAAGCAGCCGGGAACATACACAGCGCAATGGGATGCAAGCGGAGTAACCAGTGGAGTGCATTCCTACCGACTGCAGGCCGGAAGTTTTGTTGACGTGAAGAAGTTGATGGTGCTGAAGTAAGCTACAAGAGATGTGGGTCGCGGGTTCCGCCACGACCCACTCAATATGTGGTTAGGCGGCCAGTAGTGATTCGGCGGAGATGTTCAGATGCGTGTGCAGCGCCTTCATCATGTTGACGGTCAGTTTACGCTTACCGCT
>CAYHRX010000391.1:0-3887 GCA_964359075.1 uncultured Chitinophagales bacterium | reverse complement strand
TATATCGAGAACTGGTCGCTTGCCTTCGACATCAAGATACTTCTGCGCACGGTGAAGGCGGCGCTGATGGCAAAAGAGGTACACTGATGATTGCGTTGCTCGTGTTCTACATTCACGTCGTCGCCATCGTCGCGATGTTCACGAAGCGGTATCAGGAAGAAGGACCCTCCGAGGCGTTCCTCGTCGTGTTCTTTATGGGATTGATCTTCTTTGTGGGCTGGTCCATCACCTCGTTCCTGACGAAGCTGATGATGGAAAAGGAAGGGCTGGGATTCTTCTTCGACCGGGACGCTGCTTCTCTACTCCTGCTCACCGTGGGAGAATGCATCCTCTACTATTTCTATCTTCGGGACAACAACACGTCCACGCTCAACGATCAGAAGGATGCTTCTTCTAGTGCCCCTCCAACTAAATGACTGATGTTACGCAATCGCTTTTCATCAGCGGTTGACCCTAATCGAAAGCAAAAAAACATGTCGCTCCCCTGGAGCTTGTGGCTTTTTGTCTCTGCGGTTTCTATACACATATCGCCCCTACGGGGGCTTGTGCGGAACGCTAACTCCGGTAGGAGTGACATGTTTATAGAATCCCCACCTCGAACGTCTTGAGCTCCGGTAGGAGCGGCATGAAAGCATGGTCTTGCGTAACATCAGTAAATGATTCTACACAACAAGGGGCATCCCGATCTGGCCGGGCAGATCGGGACTCGTTCCAACTAACGGCACTAGCGAAGCAGAAAATTGAATATGACCAAGCAGGTCTGATCTCGTTGCGGCGACGACTTACGAAGCGGTTCAAACTTCCAGAGGCGGACTTCCTTCATTGCGGCTTCCTCAAGCTTCGTATTTCCTTTCTGAGCGGGCCGCAAAGCTTTTACACCGCCATCCGGCTGAACGGTAGTCTCGATCTTTATTTGTGCTTCGACGTTGACGCCGGATGGATACTCGGGAAGCGCTCCACTGATCTTCCGCCTCGTTCCCCCATCACTCCACTGCATTGAGACGGAGACCGACTTCCCGACATCACTGCCGGCAACTCCCGATCCGAGAGGGTCTGGCAGTTCGCCGGCGTTCTCACCAATTCCAGGCGCAGTGAATTTCTCTTTCTGTCCGGCACCCAACCCGGCTCCCCTGTCTTTGACTCCGCGTGAATTCTCGGCAAGGTGAGACCTCTGTTTCGTCGGCTGGTCATCTGCTGCCATCTTGGTGGCAGAGGGCATCTGGAGGACTTCGTCCTCCGTTGCGAAACGGCGCTCCGGGAGATCCAGAGCCCGGCTCTTCTGAAGGAGCGGCGTAGTCAGTGTTCCTTCAGAGCCTGGCAGAGAAGGACGCGCCGGAGTGGACGTGGCAACATCCGCAACGCTTCCCCAGCTCACTTCAATGAACTCCGGCTCGGACGCGGAAAGGTCGAGTTTCCAGAGGAACAGGACAAGGGCCAGAAGCAGATGAACTATGATTGTGCCGATCCAACCCCTGGCATCTTCACTGCGAAGGCTCATGGCGCTCCGGTTACTGTGCGATGGCTGGACTGGTGGCAATCATGAAGCGGTTTGCACCGACAGCTTTGGCAATGTCGATCACCTGGACGGTGTTTTGCAGAGTGACGTTCCTATCGGCGCGGATCACGACAACACGCTCACGGTCGCTCTTGATGGCGGCGGCGAGTTTCTGCCCGAGGGTCTCCAACGTCACCTGTTCAGAGTTGAAGAAGAGCTGTCCCTTCTCGGTCAACGTCACTGTCAGGTTTTTGTCGGTCGGCGTTTCACCGGTTTCCGCCTTCGGGAGCTGGACCTTGATGCCCGGCTGAGTTACAAACGAAGAGGAAAGAAGGAAGAAGATGAGCAAGAGCATGACAATGTCGGTCAGCGATGAGACGCTGAAGTTTGTCAGCAGCCTGGTGTCCTGGCCTAGACGCATCGCTTCACCTCAGCTCTTCTTTCTGAAGAACGCATCGTCTTCGAAGACAGGGACGGGCTTTGCAGCACGACGCTCCGACATGGCGTCATCCTGAACCTTCAACGGCGTGCCCGCCGAATTCCGCTGCTGCAACAGATCGAGGAACTCCGTTGTTGTCACTTCCATCTCGTGGACGAAGCGTGCAACCCGTGTAACAAAATAGTTGTACAGCGCGTAGGCCGGAATGCCGATGACAAGCCCAAACACAGTCGTGATCAGCGCTTCCCATATGCCTCCGGCAAGATCACTCGGGTTGACGATGCCGCCCAGTGCCTCGATGTGCTGGAACGCGGTCACCATGCCTGTCACCGTTCCCAGGAACCCCAGCATCGGCGCAATGCCCGCGATACTTGCAAGAATAGAGAGACGCTTCTCAAGGTGATAGACTTCTTCCTTGCCCGCATCTTCCACTGCTTCACGCACTTTCTCATCACTCTGATCATGCTTCACGATTCCACGCCGGATGATGTTGGCAATCGGCGCATCCTTCTGTGCGCAGAACGCAAGCACGGCCTTCACGTCCCCCTTCTGGAAGATGCTGCGCACCTTCATCATGAACTGCCCGACGTCGAGCTGGGCTTTGCGCAGCACGAGAAACCGTTCGATGGCGATGTACACCATGACGATCGAGCAGAGCAGGATCGGGTACATGATCACACCGCCCTTGAAGAACATATCCAGAAGATTCATCTCGCCTCCTCTACTGTTGTTGAACTCGCTGGACTCACCGGCCCGCTCGGGCCACCCAGATGCCGTTCTCGAGCATCTGTTGGAGCTGGGATGCGGCTAATGCTGCTTCCTTCTCCGTTGTGTAATGGCCAACGCGGACTCGGTACCACTTCTCGCCAAAGACAACAGCATCCTCGACAAACGCGTCGAAGCCACCCTCCGTCAGTCTCTGTACTTCTGCGTTCGCCTTGGATGGGGTCATCCATGCGGAGACCTGCACAGTGAACTTCCCTCCGCCAACCGATGGGGGGATTGATGGCTTCGGCCTCTCTCCTTTCGGTGGAGTTGTAGGAGTGGGCGTCGGCGGCTCCGGAGTTATCGCCATTGGGGTTGTATCAGTCGGCAGTGGAACCTCGGGCTCGGGGAGTGTCTAAACAACTGTCGGTGACTTCGTTCCCCACCAATTGATGACACCAAAATAGTTCAATGAAAAAGTCAGTGCGCCCCACACCACGAGGGCCATCAGCACTTGCAGCAGAGGCGATGGGCCGCCCCCCCCGGTAACGCCACCGCGTAGATTGGGAGGTGGTGCGATCTCTTTCTCCTCCTCTACCGGAGTCGTCTCTGGCTCCATCCCCTCATCTTTGAGGTTGACCTTTGGCATAAGTCGTTTCTCCTTGATTGGTTTTACGCCTTTTAATGCAGCTAAACTACGTTCGTATTCCTCGACCGTTACATCGCGGTGTGTGTCGATCAGGACTTCTTTGCCCATCTGCTCGGCAAGCGCATCATAGGGAGCTTCCCTTCCGGCGTACTCTTCTTCGGCCAGAACAGGAATCAGCTCATACTTGCCGAGGACAAGGTACTTGAGCTCCCGGTATCGCTCGTTGACTTTGTCTGCGAGCTCTCTTTCCACCTCGAAGTACGGCATTTTACGCGCACGTTTTACGCCAACCACGCGTGTGCCGAAGGTCCCGAAGTTCGGAATCTCCACCCGCTGACCTTTCTGAAGTGCTGAGAGGAGATAGACATAGAACAAATGCGACACAGTTCCTAAGCTTGTTTCATCCGCCACGCCCCGGTCCACGCACTTCTGCAGGAGTTCGTCACGGTTCATGTGGGCTTATTGCTCCATTCAATGAGCTCTCGTGATGGTGTGAACGAGAGATAATCTTTGGGAGGAACCAGGAACACTTCCTTCGTCTCGGTGTTGATCGCTTTTCTGCCGGGCCGATGCTCGATCAGGAATTCCCCGATAGTGTC
>CAYHRX010000390.1:0-3903 GCA_964359075.1 uncultured Chitinophagales bacterium | reverse complement strand
CCCTTCTTCCGTACGGGATCGAGCCGATATGTCGTTGATGTGAGAACGCGATAGACCTGTTCAACACTCCGTCGCTTCCGATAGCCCGCACCGTCAACCGGGATCGGTTCGACGTTGCGTCGTAGCATTCACACCCCGCACCGTATGAGATTGCAGCACGTGGTGTTGTTCCCAAAAAAGCGGTATTGTATTCTTGCTCACGACAACGTTCTCGCTGTCGTGCACAAGCCTTCTCCTGCAAGCAAGAACACTTGTGGGAGCAAGAGAAATTCACTCGATCAGTGAGAAGGTACTTTGGCGAAATCTAAACTCGCAGGATGAAACTGCCATCCCGCACCGCAACGATTTCGGGCGCGCAGAAAAGGATTTCCAGGTCAAAATTGAGAACAGTAAGCCTCAATGTTGCTCATAGTCTCACGAAGCATCCGGTGGAATGGAGCTCATGATTCCGCGTAAACCTGCCGTGGAAGCGTTGAAAATGACGATGGCAGCCCTTCTCTTGGTCGGGTGTAACCAACCCTTTGATCCGAAGGGTCCGTTCGAGGAACAGCTTGTTGTCTATTCGATACTTTCGTCTGCCCGCGACGTTCAGTTTGTAAGAGTCTTCAGTAATTACGATTTGCAGGGTTTCGATCCGTTTCAATACACAACCGACAGACCGATTACAGGCGCTCAGGTTGTTCTCACGGGTCCGGACGGCAGCTACTCGTTCAAGGACACTCTTCTCCCGAGGCCAGACACAAGCCGTTACAAGTCCCCGATGTTTGTCTATGTGGCTCCAGTCCAGGTTCAACCGGGTCAGACCTATACGCTTGTTGTCAACTCGGGCAGACTCGGTTCAACAAGCGCCACTATCACGGTGCCCGGGAAAACACGCATCGATATCTATCCTGGAACCTACATTCTGAACGAACCGTGGGAGCCAAGCATTGACAGAATCATCTACCTTGTAGCCAGCGTTTCTCCCTGGACGAAAGGACACTACGGTCGGATGGTCATCGACTATGTTGTGCTGACTGACTCTGTCTGGAAAGAGGAACGAATTGAAGTGCCCACTCGAATTTCAGGTTCCGAGTTTCGAACGGCTGAGTATCCAACGCTGGAGCTTGCCCGATATTACACGGCTTCAGTGGCCTATCTCCAGAGCGCTTATGTGGCGACCCTTAACAAAGTCTACACTCAGTACACCGACACCAAGCTGATCTTCAAGAGAGCCGTGCTGCAGTTCCTGCAGGTAGAACACAACCTGTATGACTACTACAATATCGTTCACGGCTTTCGGGATCCCATCTCCATTCGGATTGACGAACCGGACTATCATAATCTGAGCAACGGCTATGGTGTATTCGGCGCTTCCACGCTTGATTCGCTCGTACATCACTATCCGGACAATTTTGGGCGGAACCGCAAGTGACACGCTCAGCTGCATCTCCACTACTCGTCTTGGGCTTGATACTCGCCGCTTCTGTTGTGGCGCTGGCTCAGCGGACGGATGTCCGCGGTATAGTGTCCGATAGCCTCACAGCACAGCGCATCCCGTCTGCAAACGTCGTCATCCTGAATACGAGCAGAGGCGCATCAACGAACATCAGCGGCTTCTATCTGATTCCGAGCGTTCCGCCAGGCGAATACGATCTCGCAGCCTCGATCATCGGCTACAGGCGGAAGGTACAGCACGTGGTCGTTCAGCCGGGGAGGCCCATTGAGCTCAACTTCCAGCTTGCACCCTCACCGGTTGAGAGCGAGGAAGTTCTCGTCACGGCCCCAAGAAGGCGCGAGCTGAAGGAAATCAGTACGAGTGTGCATGTGCTGGAAATGAAAGAACTTAAGCTCAGTCCGGTGCTCGCTCAGGAAGACGTATTCCAATCGCTGAAGATGCTCCCGGGTATTGTCTCCACGAGCGATGTGAGCTCGAGATTCTACGTCCGGGGTGGGGCGGGCGATCAAAACCTCGTGCTGCTTGACGGCATGAAAATCTACAATCCATTTCATGCACTCGGTGTTTTCAGCGTCTTCGATCCAGATATCGTCCAGAATGTCGAGATGTACACGGGTGCCTTCCCCGCCGGTTATGGGGGCCGTCTTTCATCTGTTGTCAATATCACCACACGCGACGGACGTGGAGACAGACTTTCCGGTCGGGCCAGCCTGAATTTCCTCTCCTCAAAAGTGCAGCTTGAGGGACCGGCCATCGCCGGAACGACGTGGATGCTGAATGGGCGAAAGTCGCTGTTCAGTCAGACGTTTAAGCGAATCGTCAACCAAGACGTTCCGGTATCATTCTACGATGTCTTCCTGAAATTCAAGGGGCAATTGTCGGGAGGAGGAAAGCTGGACCTAGTCCTGCTCAGCTCATCCGACAAGCTCCTGTTTCCTGGTCCGGAGGAGCCAAACTACATTTGGCGGACTACTGCTGCTGGGGCTACCACCTCAGGTTTGATCGCAGACCGTGTGTTTGTACAAGCGTTGGCGTATGACATCCTCTATAAGGCTGAGCGCGATCCAAAATCCTCAAAGACAAGCACACCTGCTACGAGTCTGGTTTCCGAGCCTGGACTTCGTGCCGTCGCAACATACTACACCGATGCGCAGGATCTGTTCTTTTTTGGATTCGATTTCAGTTTTCCGACCATCCAGTATGAGCTCGTGAACAGTGCCGGATCGTCAGTTGATCTAAGCAGCAGCTTCGCCGACGCAGCGGCATGGATCAGGTACCTGGCTCGCTACGAGCGCTGGCTCGTCGACGGGGGGCTGCACGCGGATCTTGGATCCTTGTTCCACGGAGAGCAGGAGGTCGAGGCTTTTCAGCCCCGCCTCAATGTCAGCTATGAGCTCTTTGGCAACTGGAAAGCGAAGGCATCGGTGGGACTTTTCAGTCAACGATCGATCACCGTCAATAATGAGGACGACGTAAGGCCGATCTTCGATGCGTGGATCAAGGTCCCTGAGAATATTCCGCCCGAAAGAGCCGTTCACGTTGTTGGAGGAATCGACGGAAACGTCATCGAAATGACCTCGCTAAGCCTCCAGTCGTACTACAAGAACTACAGCTCGCTTGTTGCGTACAACCGGGACAAGATCGACAAGAGCGATCCCGACTATATTCTGGGGACCGGCAAATCGTACGGTGCTGAGCTGCTTTTGCGCTCGAAGGTCGCACTCGTCGACTTCTATGCCTCCTATGCGCTGAGCTGGACAACGGTCAACAACCACGGATTTGAGTATTATCCTCGCTACGATCGCCGTCATCACGTTAACTTACTTGCTGCGACACATCCATTCGAGGGATTTGATGTGACGGTTCGATGGGAATTTGGCAGCGGCTTCCCGTTCACTCAAAGTGTGGGCTACTACGACCGACTCATGCTCGGAAATCTCCTGACCGATCCATTTGAACTTGAAACGGGCCGACCGTACATCGTCCTGGGGAAAAAGAATGCGGGACGCCTGCCAGCCTATCACCGGCTCGACGTCAGTATCCAGTATCGGTTCATGTTCCTCGGAATCCGGGGCACACTCGGCGGACAGATCATCAACGTCTACGACAACAGAAACGTATTCTATTTCGACCGGAAAACCGGACAATACACGGAAATGTTGCGCTTCTTCCCATCTGCCACGTTGACCCTGGAGTACTGAAACCACCAGAGCCGAGACGCAGGATAGAACAGCCCACCGGCAACGAACTTCCTCGTTGCAACACCCCCCAAGTTTATTTACATTAGTCCCGTCTGAACCATCGTTCGGACGGGATTCTTTTTCCCACCGTCTGCTTCAATTCCATGCCTCTTCGTGCCAAGATTCTCATCGGGAGCCTGATAACCCTCGCGTTCTTCAGCGTAGCGCTCGTTATTTTCTTCTATTATCTCATCACCAAATCATTTCCGACGACGTCCGGGAGTG
>CAYHRX010000389.1:0-3911 GCA_964359075.1 uncultured Chitinophagales bacterium | reverse complement strand
GGAGTCCTGACCTACCAGCTACCCCTTGGGGGTGGCATCAGCGACCCTTCGCTGATAGCGGGAGTGTCAGACAAGCTCGCGACAGCCCGCCCTCGGCTACGCCTCGGCGTGGCCGGGGCGAGTCGCCGTGGCGACTTGCTCGCCCGCGGCGAGGGTGTCTGACAGCACTTTTAAACAAAGGAGTTTCACTCCTAATTATTGATTACTCGACTAAATCGACCTTCAGAATGGAATGATCAGTCAAAAGATAGTTCCGGCCACTTGAATATACCCAATGCTTCGGCAATAAAACGTATCCCTTGCGCACAGGATTATTGTGAATATAATTTAGTTTTTGAAAGAAGAACTCACGCCTCGTCACAGCTTCCGGATGACTTCCTGATTGCCAGACCTTGAGCGTATTGCCTTTCCCGACTCTCTTCGCCGAAGTTGAAAAGAACTTCAACAGCCGCTGATTGTTCGTTGTTACTGGCAACTCAGAAATCTTCCTGGAGGTATACCTCTTCAAGTCACGAAGGACATCAGAAAGGTTTCCGTCTGTGGCCGACAAGATCGTATGAACATGGTTTGGCATTATGACATAACCATGTATGAGCAGTCCTTTCTCTTCTCTAGCAGTGGCTCAAAGACTTGAGGATAATCTCGAAGAACTCGGGAGAAGTGAAGACATTCTGCCAACCCACGATGGTGTCAGTGCAGAAGTAGAGCTCAGCGAGATCTGAGATCGAGTATGGCCTCAAGGGTAGCACTGCGATTACCTCGGCCTCTTATGAGTTGGAGTACAACTCCAACGCGGTCTGTGGATAATGTATCAAAAACACCCTGGATGTGCAACGGTTATGTAATCAGGTCTCCTAGCAGCTGAACATTTGGAATCTTAGCGTAAGAGCAGCATTTTGTTAACAATCAAGAGGTCCTTTGTTGATAGACTACAGAAGTATACGCCGCTTGCCAACCCTGATGCGTCAAAAGTCACCGCGTGATATCCGGCGGGTCTGGTTTCATCCAGAAGGGTCGCGACCCGTTGACCGATCGGATTATACACTTCTAGCTTTACACCGCTTTCCTTAGGCAGAGCAAACCGGATCACCGTGGACGGATTGAACGGGTTGGGGGAGTTCGACACCAGCAAGACTTCCTTTGGAACGTCGCTGGTTTTTCCCGCTTCAGGGATAGCCTCTTCAAAGAGCTGGTTTGTGGGAACAGCGGGCGATGCAACATTAGAGAAATAGTCGATCAAACCTCTGAGTGCAGGTGCAGGACTCCCTGCATTTCCGATGAACACCCCTGCTGAGCGTACCGCCAATGTGTGAGAGAAGGTTACTGCAGCCGTATAGGTCGTGCCGTTGAACGAGTACGATTCCGTCCACTGGTTCCCCTGTCGCTTCACCCGCAGATATAACGGCTGAACCCCTGGGCCAGCTATGCTGATGAAGGTTCTTATTGTGGGATTACCGTTAACAAACGTCGCTGCAAAAATCTTCGTGTTGGAACCGGTGCACACAAAATCGAAGCGGATGAAATTCGTGCTGTTCGCTTCAACCAGGATGCCCTGGAATTGGCTCCCTGCATTCATCACGGATTGAAACTTTGCTTCCACTTCAAAGTCGACGTTATCTATCGTCTGCATGATTCTTGGCGCGTTGTTTCCACTCACCCACACGTCATGTGATGAACCGGCTGGTATTGAGATGGAAACCTGACTACCAGTCATCGTAAGCGTCGCATCTCCGAGAGGATTGGCAAACGTCCAGAGGGAGTTGTTGAGACTTGTGGCGTTGAAATTATCTGAAACTGGTACGCCAATCGTGACAGTCATTGTCGCTGAATTACTCGTCATACTCCCAACTGAGTTGCTCACCATGCAACGGAACGTCGTGCCGTTGTCTGCGATCGTCGCCGGTGGTGTCGTGTATGACGCGCTGGTTGCCCCCGAGATGGTCGTATTGTTCTTCTGCCACTGATAGGACAAGGGTGCGCTTCCTGTGGCAACGACAGTGAAGGTCGCCGTCTGATTGACCGAAACCGTCTGATTTGTCGGATGCGCCGTTATCGTCGGTGCTGCAGAGTTCACGGTCAGCGTTGCTGAGTTACTCGTTGCTGTTCCGGCTGCATTGGTCACCACGCAACGGAATATTCCCTCGTTGTCTGCCAGCGTTGTTGCTGGTATCGTGTACGAAGCATTGGTAGCACCAACGATGTTCACACCATTCTTCTGCCATTGATAGGACAGTGGTGCTGTCCCGCTCGCAGCCACAGTCAATATTGCTGTCTGTCCCTCAATCACCGTCTGGCTGGCAGGATGGTTGGTGATAGTGGGGGAAACAGGTGGAGAACCGCCGGCCCTCTGCACAACCACGTTGTCGATGAAATACATATCACCTGCTGTTGCAAAAGATGCGAGCCAGAACATCAGGCGTGCGTTGCTCACCGTGCCTGAGAACCCCGTCGTCGTAAACTGTGTGGAGAAGGTCTGCCAGGAAGTGGTGAGGTTCGCCACGTAGCTACTCAGTCCGTAGTTGGTATAGGGTGCATCATTTCTTTGCAGACTCACCGAGAGGTCATGGCCTGTTGTTGAGTAGGCTGCGAAACTCAACTGGTAGCTCGTATTTCCTTCTAGTGTGATGTTCGCCTGGTAGAGCTGAACATTGCTCCCGGCACCGGTGAGGCTGAGCTTGCCAGATGCAATGCCGACAAAACCGGGGGACACTGTTGAGAAGGCCCCACCGCCATTTGTGTAAAACGACCAGGATGTAGTACCTGACTCAAAGCTTGGGTTGCTGACAACATTGACAACAGAGGCGAGCGCCGTGACTGTCAAGGTTGCTGAATTACTTGTAGCGGTGCCAGCTGTGTTGCTGACCACACAGCGGAACGTCGCACCGCTATCTGCCAATGTGGTCGGAGGTGTGTTATATAATGCACTGGTGGCAGCGGCAATGTCCACGCCATTCTTCTGCCACTGATAGGACAAGGGTGCGCTTCCTGTGGCAACGACAGTGAAGGTCGCCGTCTGAATGACCGAAACCGTCTGGTTTGTCGGATGCGTCGCTATCGTCGGTGCTGCAGGGTTCACGGTCAGCGTTGCTGAGTTACTCGTTGCTGTTCCGGCTGCGTTAGTCACCACGCAACGGAATATTGCCCCGTTGTCTGCCAGCGTTGTTGCTGGTGTCGTGTATAAAGCATTGGTTGCCCCAATGATGTTCACACCATTCTTCTGCCACTGATATGATAACGGCGGGAGACCACTGGCACTGACAGTGAAAGTCGCGGTCTGTCCCAGAATTACTGTCTGATTCGTGGGCTGGACGGTGACGACCGGTCCTCCGCTCAAAACCGTCAAGGTCGCCGAGTTACTTGTTGCTGACCCGAACGAGTTTCCAACGACGCAATGGAATATGGACCCGCTGTTGGCTATCGTTGCAGCTGCGATCGTATATGATGATGACGTCGCTCCAGAGAGATCCACCCCGCTTTTCTTCCACTGATATGATAGCGGCGGTGTCCCTGTAGCCGCCACACTGAAGGCTGCGGTCTGACCTTCCACTACTGTCTGGCTTGCAGGATGAGTAGTTATGGTCGGTGCGACTGCACTGATTACTTTCCCAAGCGTGATCTCGTCAAAAAAATACTGATCACCTCCTGCGGCATAGGAGGCGAACCAGAACATCAAACGTGCATCGTTCACCGTCCCTGAAAATCCCGACGTCGTGAACTGGATCGAGAAATCTTGCCATGAGTTCGTAAGGTTAAAAACTTGGTTTGACAAACCGTAGGTCGTGTATGGTGAGGCGTGCTTCTGGATCGTCACTGCAACGTCGTGACCCGTGTTCGAATACCCTTTGAAACTCAAGACATACTGGGTATTTGCCTCAAGAGGAAGGTTGAACTGAAAAAGCTGTACGTTCGTT
>CAYHRX010000388.1:0-3929 GCA_964359075.1 uncultured Chitinophagales bacterium | reverse complement strand
TCTCATGAGGCAACGATTCAAGTTTCAAGTGGATTTTCAGATGAGGCAACACGGGGGGTGTTGCACTGAACTGTGCCTGCCATTCACAGATAACGCTCAATCATCTTGTTGAGAGAATCAACCAGATTCTCAGGAAAGACATACAACCGGTCTACGAACAACCGCGTCCCGGAGACATTAAGCATTCGTTTGCCTCAATTGAAAAAGCGATCAGGATGATCGGGTACACGCCTTCGGTTGACTTTGAAGAGGGTCTGTTAAGAACCATTCGTTGGTTTGCAGAGAGATCTGCAGGGGCAGTTGTTCCCTGAAGGAGATAGAAAGCCCCACCACCGGTAGGACAGGCATTCTTGCCTGTCCGCATAGTGCGCCAAGGGTTAATAGGGTCAGACCCGCCTGCTCGCCTCGCTTCCGCTTCCGCCTCGGCGAGCCTTTAGCGAGACGGGTCGGCGGAGCGGGCCGGCGAGGCAGGCAGGAATGTCTGACCTACCAGCGATTTTTTCTGGTTCGTGCTCTTCGTCCGTCCCCTCTGGGACGAGATCTCGTCTCGCCGGAGGCGAGACGGATGTCCTTCGTGGATATGCTTTTCGACTGGACTTCTATGGGAACCAAAGGCTTGCCGTGCATCTCGATGACGGCCCGGCCTCGCAAGGACCCAACTTACTTGCGTTGTTCCCTTGATTCCTACTCGGTTTTTTTGCAAGTTTGCTTTGCATCCATAGTTCAGAAACAGAGATCACCATCCTGAATTCCATCTTGCAAGCTAGAGCGTTCTCTCGCCACCAGTCTCTTCATTCGTCGGTTGTTGGAGTTGGTTTATCTCTCCTTGTCTGCATTTTTCTTCTGATAAGCACCTGGTCGGCTGCTACTGCGCAAACGCGTGAGCAAGTGAAGCAACAAGCTGAGGGCCAGCTACAGCAAATGACCCCGCAGCAAATCGAGGCCAAAATCAAAGAGCATGGGATGACGCGTGAGCAAGCCGAAGCAAAGGCAAAGGAGCTCGGTATAGACTTGAACTCATACCTCCAGCAGCAAGGGGCCGATGTCCCTGCTCTTCAACCAACACCAACCCCGGAAGAAACAACTCAGCCTGAGCAGCCCAAAGAAAAGCACGACGTTATCAGCAAGGTTCCACCGACAGGCAGAGCAGGCCTCCCGTATTTTGGCTACGACATATTTGCAACAACGCCATCGGCGTTTGAGCCAACAGCAGTTGGGCCAGTGGATCCGGAGTATATTATTGGCCCGGGGGACGTGCTGCGTGTTGCCGTGTGGGGACAAGTGGAATTGCAGAACGAGCTCACCGTAGACAAAGAGGGAAGGATATTCATCCCGACTGTCGGCCAGATAATGGTGACGGGGCAAACGCTGGACGCGACATACAACAAGCTCAAGGCCCAGATGGCCAAGTCCTACTCCGGACTTGTCTCGCGCCCGCCAACGGTATGGATGGACATCACCATTGCCAAGCTCCGTCCGAAGCGCGTCTTCATTATGGGAGAAGTTTCGAAGCCCGGCGGATATACTGTTAGCAGCTATGGCAGCGTGTTCAGCACACTCTACAGCGTTGGTGGGCCGACTGTCCGTGGCAGCTTGCGGGATGTGCGGGTCATCCGCGGCAACAAGACCATTGCACGCGTCGATCTGTACGACTATTTGCTCGGCGCGGATTCCACCAATGATATCAGGGTTCAGAACAACGACATCGTGTTTGTGCCACCCCGTGGCAAGACGGTTGCCATCACACGAGAAGTTCTCAGACCGGCTATTTACGAGCTGCTGCAGGGCGAACACCTGACGAAGCTTATTAAGTACGCGGGTGGAGCCCGAAGCACCGCCTACCTTGAGCGCGTGCAGGTGGACCGTATCATTCCGTTCCGTGAACGAAAACAGGGTGGACCGGAGCGACGAGTCATCGATGTGGATTTCAGAGAAATCATTAACGCCAAAAAGGATTATGACCTCGTCGATGGGGACGTGGTGAGTGTGTATTCTATTTTCGACGAGCGCATGAACATCGTAACGCTCAGCGGTGCCGTCTTGCGACCGGGGCAGTACCAGCTTGAGAAGGTGCCATCGCTTCGTGCATTGCTTAATGCTGCTGAAGGGCTCCAGCCAAAAGCATACCTCGAAGCTGCACACCTCATACGGTACAACGCCGATTGGTTAACCAGGCGGATCATCCCGTTTGAGCTCAAGAAAGTCTTCACCGACAGCGAGGCAGACTGGAAGCTGATGCCGAGAGACGAGGTTATCGTATTCTCCACAGAAGTAGTTGAAGTGAAATACAGATCTGTCACCATTCGCGGCGAAGTGAAGACGCCCGGCAGATTCCCGCTAAACGACAACATGACGCTGGATGACCTTATCCTGCTGGCGGGGGGCTACACCGAATCTGCCGAGTTGCTCGAGGCCGAGGTCTCTCGTGTGATGCCCGGTGGCCTTCCCGGGGACTCGCTCGTCGTGCTTCTTCATCCGAAGCTCCCTACGGTATTCAATGCCGATGGCCGCAACAGCGGAGCAGACACCATCAGCGCACAGTCGCTCATGGCGCAAGGGCTCTTTCTTCTGCAGAATCACGATGAAGTCCTCATCAGGGCCAACCCGGAGTATTCTCTGCAGCAGAATGTTACGATCGAGGGGGATGTGAAATATCCCGGCATGTATGCAATCGAGCGGAAGGGCGAGAGATTGTCCAGTCTCCTGGCTCGAGCGGGAGGACCAACGACGACGAGCTATCTGGGTGGCGCTGAATTCTACCGCTCAGGAAAGCGAGTCCTCGTTGACTTCGAGAAGGCGTTTGTGGACAAGGATCCCGTGCACGACATTATGGCGCTGGCTGATGACAGGATCAAAGTACCACCAAAACCCAACACCGTTCTCGTTACCGGCGAAGTGAATGGCCCCGGACTCCTCTCATACGTGAAAGGCACAAGCGTCTCCGACTATATTGACAGAGCCGGCGGACTTACGGATAGTTCTGATTATGCCGTGCTAGCATATCCCACCGGTGAGAAGAGACGCGTGAACTTTGGGTTCCTGCGTGCCAATCCCGAAGTACATGATGGTTCATCCATCAATGTGCTCAAAGTCCCGCCACCGCAACCGGAGGAGAAAGGGGAGAGCTTTGCGACAACTATCAAAGACATGTTTGCCATTCTTTCGGCAGCAGCCACGATTGTGTTCATCGTCTACCAAACGACGAAGTAGGTGTTGTTGATCAGACACGTGCGAAAAATGTCGACCGAAAGAAAAGGAAACCGCTGAAATCATATTTGTGTGGCGCATGTGGGTTCTCATGCGATCTATGTGCTAAGCAAAGAGCACGGATCGTACAACGAGAAGTTCCTTGACAAACAGTGACCAATTTAGGTTGTACGGCACCCCCCCACGTAAGAGGGTTGTGAGCATATGAGCAATTGCTGATGGTTATCCTTGTAACTGGTTGTGCTGGTTTCATTGCGTCTAAGGTCAGCCAAAAGCTGCTGGAGCGTGGGGACATTGTCGTCGGTGTCGATAACCTAAACGATTATTATGATCCGCGGCTAAAGAATTGGAGACTGAAACATCTTGCGGCGATGGCAGGCTTTTCGTTTCAGAGGCTTGACATCAGTCGGTTCGACGATCTCAAACCCGTTTTCACAGACAATAGATTTGATGCTGTCATTAATCTCGCGGCTCGCGCTGGCGTGAGAGCGAGCGTGGAGGATCCTTGGATCTACTACGAAACGAATCTCACTGGAACTCTCAACATACTTGAATGCTGTGTCAGGAATAATGTCCCTAAGATTGTTACAGCATCGAGTTCAAGTGTTTATGGTCAGAACAGCGTTCCTTTTCACGAGAGCGACCCCTCTGACACATCGCTTTCACCTTATGCCGCCTCCAAAAAAGCTGCTGAGGTTTTGTGTCACACATACCATTATCTT
>CAYHRX010000387.1:0-3930 GCA_964359075.1 uncultured Chitinophagales bacterium | reverse complement strand
CGAGAAATATGACAGCCCGGCCTTGAGAGCAACGTGTCTCGCGCCGTAGTGTGAGTCAATACTCGCATGCATGCCGTTGCCGAAGATGGCAGCGTCAATGACGTCAGTCCGGTCGGCAAGTCCCGCCTGCTCAATTGCCGCGCGAGCAGCGAGCGCGCCGAGATCCATCGGCAAGAAATCCTTCAGACTTCCACCAACACGACCGAAGGGCGTACGCGTGCCGGAAAGGAAGACGATTCGCTTCTCCTTGTCCTTGTGGATCGCTGGACCGGGAGCCCTCCGATCATCGGGAAGTGCGTAGATGTTTTTCTTAGTCGAGACGTTCATCCATCTTCTTCCAAATCTGATTGAGCTTCTCAGTGAGAGTTCTCTGCTCAGTAGCACTCAGCCCGGCCGAAGCCTCACCGTCTGCTTCTTCTGCAAGTCCTCCAACAGTGTCTTGAAGGCTCCTTCCCTTCACGGTCAGATGCACTCGCACTACTCGTCGGTCGTCGCCGTTCCTCCGCCGCTCGAGCAACCCTCCCTTTTCCATGCGGTCGATGACGCCAGTGAGAGTCGGGTTGTCAAAATAGAGGCTTGCGCCGAGTTCAGTGAGGGAAACGCCATCCTCTTCCCACAGTCGCTCGAGAACGATGTACTGAGTTGCCGTCAGGCTATGCTCGACGAGCTTTGCGTCCAACGCCCGTCTCATGGCACGAGCCGTCCGGTTCAGTACGAACCCCAGGCTGTCATTCAGTGTCCACATCCCACAGACCCCGCAGAATCGGTGAATCCATAACAGATTAGGTGCTTATTGCTTTGCATACAATTATTTCGTATACGAAATATCTGAAACCACAATGACATTGTCAAGTAAAAAATTGGTCTATAATCGCCGCGGATCAGTTATGAACCCCGAAATCGATGAAGCCGCAGCTATGGCCGGACTGCCAAGATATACTTTGCTGGTCGGGTGGCCGTTTCGGCCCTTGAAGTTCCGGTTTGTCGTGTAGAAGCCCACCTCGTTCTCTGCCAGAACCCCCATGTGCCCGCCGATGCATGGCCCACATGTTGGCGGACTAATGGCCGCACCTGCTTCGACGAACGTCTTCAGTAACCCCTCATCCATCATCTGCAGGTAGATCTGCTGCGTAGCCGGGATGACAATCAGCCGTACGCTGGGCGCAACTTCCCGACCTTTGAGAAGTTCGGCAGCAATCCGGAAGTCCTCAATGCGTCCGTTCGTGCATGAGCCGAGAACGACCTGATCAATTCGTATTTGACCGATC
Source organism: uncultured Chitinophagales bacterium (assembly GCA_964359075.1). GTDB lineage: Bacteria > Bacteroidota > Ignavibacteria > UBA10030 > UBA6906 > UBA11986. The sequence continues at coordinate 2,662 of CAYHRX010000387.1, read as the reverse complement.
TGCGAGATGGGTTTCACGTTGCTCGGGAGATACGGCAGTGCAACCTGCGGCTCGATGTTCGTGACGTCTATCTCCATCACATCAAGATACTCTGCATCAGAATCGGACTGGTGAACGACATACTCACGCTCCGAACGACCGGAGAGATACTCGAACACCTTCTCGTCCGCCTCACAGATCCCTCCCTTCGCGCCAGCTTCGATTGCCATGTTGCAGATGGTCAGTCGGTCTGCCAGAGGAAGCTGCTCGATAATCTCCCCCGTGAATTCCAGCGACGCGTAAATCGCCCCTTCTACCCCAAGCTTGCCGATGGTGTAGAGGATCAGGTCCTTGCCACCGACCATGTCTTGAAGTCTGCCCCTATAGACGACTTTGATGGAAGAAGGAACTTTGAACCAGTTCTCGCCGAGTGCCCACGACGCAGCCATGTCCGTGCTGCCGACTCCGGTGGCAAACGCACCGAGGGCTCCATAGGTGCATGTGTGTGAGTCGGCGCCAATGACGAGATCGCCCGGAAGGACCAGTCCGCGTTCGGGAACGATGCAGTGGCACAAACCGGAACGCCCAACCTCAAAGTAGTTCTCTACGTGATGCTTGTTTGCAAACTCACGCATCATCTTGGAGAGTCCTGCCGCCTGGATATCCTTTGCCGGAACGAAGTGGTCGTTCACCAGAGCGATCTTCGAACTATCAAACACCTTTTCCGCTCCGATGCGGTTGAACACCTCCACGGCCAGCGGCACGGTAACGTCAGTACCCATAACGAGGTCAATCTTGGCGTACACCAACTCGCCCGGTTTGACGGAATCCCGTCCGGCGTGCGCGGCAAATATTTTTTCTGTGATTGTCATTGCCATCGGCGTTTCCTCTCTTTCAATGTGTCAGTCACTCAGGAGTCCATTCATGATCTCACAGACTGCGGAGCCTGTTTCCTTCGTGCCAAGAGTGCCGCCGAGATCGGTTGTGGTCCTGTTCTCCTTCACAGCCTGTCGCACTGCTCGCTCGATGACTCCGCCTGCTTTGGTGAAGCCCAAATGTTCAAGCATCAATCCCGCCGTGAGAATTGCACCGAACGGATTCGCCACGTTCTTGCCGGCATACTTCGGCGCCGACCCGTGCACAGGTTCGAACATGCAAACGCCGTTCGGATTGATGTTGCCTGAAGCAGCCATTCCGAGTCCCCCCTGCAATTGCGCACCAACGTCGGTAATGATGTCACCAAACATGTTGTTGGTGACGATAACCTGAAATTGTTCTGGCTTCTTGATCATCTGCATCGTCAGCGCATCCACAAACCAATGTTCCTTTTCGATGCCGGGATACTCCTCGCCCACCTGCTGGAACACGCGGTACCATAAGTCGCCTTCGAAACGCAGGGCGTTGTTCTTGTCGCTCATCGTCACCTTGGTGTGGCCATGTGCTTTCGCATACTCAAACGCAAAGCGGATGATCCGCTCCACGCCCTTGTAGGTATTCACGCTTTCCTGCACGGCAATTTCGTCCTTCGTTCCCTTCTTGAATATCCCGCCCATCCCGACGTACAAGCCTTCGGTGTTCTCCCGGAAGACAACGAAGTCCACATCATCTACCGTCTTCCCCTTCAACGGACAAAGCTTCTCGTCGAACAACTTCACGGGACGAAGGTTGACATAGAGGTCCAGCCCGAAGCGCATGCCGAAGAGAATGTCCCGCGCATGAGACATGTCGGGGATTCGAGGATCACCAAGCGCTCCAAGAAAGATGGCGGCATAGTTCTCGCGCCAGTCTTCAAGCTGTTCCTTTGGCAACGAAACACCGGTGGCGAGGAACTTCTCTGCTCCATAATCGAAGTGCACGAGTTCAAGTCCCAGTGAGCACTTGGTGTTCACCAGTTCCAGCACCTTCACGGCCTCACGTGTGACGTCAACGCCGATGCCGTCGCCCGGGACAACGGCGATTTTCGATTTGCGCATCGTTCCTGTGTCAGTCATCTGTGTCCTCAACGCAGCAACAACATCTTTCTCGTCTGAACAAAACCGGTAGATGTCATCAGTCGATAGAAATATATTCCTGATGGCGAGCCTGTTGTCTCAAACCTGACGCTATGCACTCCTGCCGGGAACTGCTGTTCGCCGAATAGATCCGCCACATGCCCGCCGAGGGTGTTATAGATCATCACCGTTGCCGAGGCTGCCACAGGAAGATCAAACCGGATCTCGGTCGAAGGGTTGAACGGGTTCGGAAAGTTTTGATGAAGTGAGTAGTTCTTCGGGATTTCACCGCTGCCTGCAACATCATTGGGCACGGTGATACGGAACCGAGCATCGCTGGAGTCTGATATGCCAGGATCCAGCACACTGGAGACCTTCACCTTGGCCAGGCTTGTTGGTGGTCCCGCCACGACCCATTGCTCCTGCCCATCGTTTGGTGTGCTTGCGAATAGCGTACTGTAGGTACCTCCACCATCGCGTGAGAGTTCTATTTTCACGTTCCCGGTAAGTGACTGTGCAGACCATGTGATCGTCCGGGTTTCCCCGATGGTCCACAGCTCCCCGCCATTTGGAACAAGCACGCTGATCGATCGCAACTGGATGCCAAACAGCCTCCCAAGATACTGCTCACCATCGGTGACAGTGAGATTGGAGTAGCTGCCTGACGGTGGAGTGGTAAGGATGGCATTCGC
>CAYHRX010000386.1:0-3931 GCA_964359075.1 uncultured Chitinophagales bacterium | reverse complement strand
ATACATCACGGCCGGTTTCGAGTCCGCAGAACTCTCTCTCCAGAACACTCTGGTAATTGAAGATCGTACTTCGGTAGAGAGCCGCGAACGATGGGGCAATTGACTTCCGAAGAGTCGTCTTCGGATTCGCAACCTCACCAATCCCGTATTTCACTCGGATGGTCAAGGATGAGGCAACACGAAGCTCGTTCCTCGCAGCTATGTACCTGACCGGATACACAGCCACACGTGTAATGCGGAAGTCCCTGAACACACCCGGAGGATCAACAGATGCATATTGCTGAGGGTAGGCCTCCTCACTCTGGTATGCGTCCATCCTCTCCACGTACGGAGGCTCAGGATCGCTCTCTTTCCAGGTTCGCCGGGCAGGGGGAACGACATACCCAGTGAACGAATGCTCCTCTCCTACATCAACTACCTCAACTGAGATGGCAGCCCGGTCCGGAACAGCAAGAATCTTCGTAACGCATGGCAGTTCTGGAAAACCCACCTCGGTCGTGAACGCACCCGTAAGAAGATCAATTGAGTTGTACGACTGTGCACCTGCAACCAAGTCACCCACCTCAAACCCCGATACCTCAACCTTCAGCACCGTGCCATTGCGGTCGTCCTGCACCAGCGTCACACGGGGGGGAGCCGCAGCAGATCCACTCCTCTTTAGCGATACCCACTCGCTCCGGCTCGACAGCGTGAACATCACCACCACAATCGATAGATAACCAAACCTGTGCAACATGACCACCTCTCTCTGTTGTTTTTCACTACATCGTGTTGGGTGCAAACGGGTGTCGCATCTCGTCACCTGAGAAGCAATAACTTCTTCGTCTGAACAAATCCTTTGAATGTTCCTGACCGTGGCGCGGCCCCCAAGCGGTAGAAGTACACCCCCGAGCCAACGCTGTTGCCTCGATCATTCATGCCATCCCACAGTACGGCATGTCTCCCAACCACATCATCACCATCGTACAACGTGCGCACCAACTGACCGGTAACGCTGTAGATTCTGAGAGATACATGACTGCTCGCAGGCAGCGAGTATGAGATTATCGTTTGTGGGTTGAACGGGTTAGGGTAATTCTGTTCCAATACGAACTCGGTCGGGGCTACACCCCGGTCTATGCGACGATCATCCACACCAACCAAGAGTTGAGGAGTCCGCGTCGTGAATAGGATGGCGAGTGTGTCTCTCAACGGAGTGATGCTCTCATCATAATCAGGTTGGTCGCCGCATACGTACTGCAGCGCAATCGTCTGTGTATTGTTCTCTATGCCAACCGTATTTTCTCCAGGGTCCGCTGTGTTTTTGTACTGCATGAGAATCTCCCCGTCTCCTGTCGGCGTCGGGTAGTATGCCGGATCATGAAGGATGATCTGGAAGGTCTCCTTCTTGGTCCGATCTGAATAATGGCCGACATCGTACCACTCAACAATGAACCGGTGTCGCGGGACATCACTGTAATACAGCAGTTTTCCGGTTTCACCCGACGTAGCAAAAAGGTTCAGCCAGAATGCTGCAACCATGCAGTTCACATTGTCATTCCGAGGAAGACAGTAGTTGTTGATTGCCGTCTGCGTCCCACTCCCGAATGCTATCCAGCCATCACTACTGAGGCGCACCTGCGTGTAATTCATGCCGTAGTACTTGAACGTGAATGGGAGCGTGACCGTTGAAGTGAAATTGCCGGAGGCACCCGTGATTTGTGTCCCAATGCCATTGATCTCGGTCCAGCTATATCGAGGAGCCTGCTGGTAGAATGTGTCATCACTGGCATACGCATAGTATCCGTAGGAATCGGGACCCGTCGGATCGCTGCGCCGTGGTATGGATACCGATATCGAAAACGTGTCGACATACCTGTACGCATAGCGTCCGCCTTGTGTCTGCAAAAGGAGGCTGTACGGGATTATGGATCGCGCCGGGCATTGACTGTCCACTCTCACAACGAAGTAATCTCCGTAGTTCGTGAAAGAGCTGTCCGCTCTGATCGTGCCGAACGTACTCGATGAATCGCTCACCGTAATGTATGAACTTGTGCACCGAAGCGTTGTCTGGACGTTTGGTGCGACATCTTCACCAACATTCCTTACCGTTATGTACAACTTCACCGTCTCGCCTGGATCCATTCGGGCGTTGGCCCGTACAGAGCTACGGTCATCAACAACGTACATGACACATTTCAACTTAGATCCCTTTACATCCTCCAGCTGAATGTAATCCCAGGTCCGCGTCGTGCTTGTGACGTGCAAGCTGAATGGCATCGTGTCACCCACTGCACAGTTCGGCTTCACAAAGAACTGGAACGGAGATCCAACGAACGAACCGCCAGGAGGAAGGTTCCCGAAATCCACCGGTGACGTTGTCTGTAACTGTACCATGCTTGTGTCGACACTCAGAGTGGCCTGCACATTGGATGCAGTCTGCGTGCCCCAGTTCTTGAGTGTGAACGTGATCTGTCCATGTTCGTTGGGGTTGATCATGCCATCAAGATTGCCATCGAGGTCCACAACAACCGGTTGTCCGAATGGTGCAACGTGCTCTGTCTCAGTTGTGATTCTCATGGTGCCTTCGTACGGCACCACATTCCCACCTCGCACCAGTACAGTCAATGTATCCACCATTTCAGGAGTGACCGGCACTATCACCCTTCCCTGCCGATCGGTATACGCCGTGGCATAGACGCTGTCTCCCGCAAGACATATCTGGGCGGCTTCTACCGGCGCGCCGGTAGCAGAATCAGTCACGGTAAACGCAACTTGATTGTACCCAACAGGGATGGACGAAGGATAAGCAGCCCTCACCGGTCGAGGGACATTCCTCCAGACATGCACGCTCGGGTCGCCAAGTATGCAGTACACTCGGGTCTGATACTCCACCCAACGTTCGTTCCCGAACACTTCGTACATGTAGAGCCGCCCTCGCGCAAGCACCTGCCCAGGAGTCTCCATTCCTTCCTGGAACATGCCCATGTAGATGCCTTTGTCAAGCTTGTTGTTGTACGTGGTGTGTGTATTGGACGTGGGTCCGATAAACGTCACTCCCCCCCTCGGCGCAGCAATGGTACCAAGCTCCAACCACTGCTCACCAAAGCAGGAGTTCTGGTTAAACGCTGCCACACCACATCCAATGTTCGTCACAAACGTGAGCATACGTCCATTGTTGAGCGATGACACGTTTGTAGTCTGAAAATTATAGCAACTCGTCGACCAGCCTGTATACCATGCCTCTCCACGGTAGTTGAGGAAACTGCGGCCATTGTTGATTGTGTTGATCAGGTCAGTCAATGAAGAATAACATGGACTATGGTTCATGAACGTATCGACTGCCGTGAACCCTCCATCGAACATCATCCGTTCACGAGTCCATCGCTTGGTCGCAAGCTGCGACTGGTATTCATCGTTGGCCGCAACTATACCTTTCTTGAACCACGCAGTGTTCACTGTGTATGGACTGCGCTCGTAGCCCACGATCTTGCTGACAATGTTCTGCTCGGCCGCATCACTCTCATGAGTGAACCGACCAATCATCATCTCAGGGAAGAAATCGTTCCCGTCGATCTCTACATAGTAGTTCTCGCTGACGATCGTGTAATCATATGTGATTTGTTTGATCGGAATATACCCGTAATCACCCGCCAGCAACACATACGTCGGAGGGTATTGCCAGTTGTGGTACACCTGCGCCAGATAGTTTTTGATGATATCGGGATTCGTTGCGTTCGCTCCAATCTCGCTGAACTTCGTTACCTTCACAAACGTCCCCGTCTTGTGTCTCCAGTTCGCAAACGGAATCAAGCTGTTGACAAAGGCATCCGGAGAAATGCACAGGAGCACATCGCGACCCATCTCCATCCCGCTGTAATCTCTCTCCAACACACTCTGATAATTGAAGATTGTGCTTCGATACAGAGCGTCAAACGAGGGCGCGATGGGT
>CAYHRX010000385.1:0-3931 GCA_964359075.1 uncultured Chitinophagales bacterium | reverse complement strand
GCTCGAAACAGAATCTTCAGCCTCAAAAACCGGGGTTTACAACTGCGCTTCTAGACCTCACACCGCTTAAAATGCGACGCAAGCAGTCTCAACCACGAGAACATGTGTTGTTACGCGAAGGTACAACAGAAATAGACTCAGATGCCTGCTGTGGGCAAGCGGGTGTTGTGAAATGAAAACGGCGTACTTGATTTTGTGAAGTGCGTGCCGTGATTTGCCTGACCGGAGGACCGAAAACTGTCTCCTGACAACAAGTGTACGACATGTACTTCGTGGTAGGTCAACGGTTGCGGGCCGACCGTCCTGTCCCCACCCTGCTGAGGAGCGTTGGCATCAACGTGGCCGGGCTCTATCGGGTGGTCGTGGTGGATTTCTATCGCTGGGGCGACCAACGCCACCACAAGAAACCCTGAAACCAGCGGTTGGACAAGATTGGCAAGTGTTCTTAGCATTGCCTGGTAAGCCTCACCCTCATAACATATCATTCACGGGAAAAAGAAGCAAGGCCTCTTTAGGGCCTGTTTCTTTCCCTTCTTTTTGATAGGCGGACGTCCACCTCTTTCAGCCTGCGCAGCTCATTTGAAGCCTTCTGAAGCTCCGCCTCAAGGTCCTGGATGCGCTTGGATCGGGATGAGACCTCAGATGCCTGCTTGCGCGTGACGCTGGCAAGGCTATCGCTGATCGCGGCTTGGCGCGCAATTGAGTCGCGCAGCGTTTTCACTCGGTCAACAGTTTTGAGATACATCTGAATGATCTGCTTCTCCTCGGGGGACTGGGTAAGGTTCAGGTAGGTGTTGAGCCAATGGTGGGCTGCGCTGTCGTTGGCGGCAGGGTTGTTTGGCGCGCTAAGCAGGAGGGCTGTCTTTCGCACCGCGGTTGAGTGTACGCTTGTTGAAGGGAACCGTTCTGCCACGATCTGGTATTCGAGCGTTGCCTCCTCGAGTTCTGATGCGCGCTCAAGCGTGTCTGCCAGCGCCATGTGACGTTGTGCCTGCACCTCGATGTCGCTCGTGGTGATCGTTGCCGAGCACCCGAATAGTATAGACACAACCAGGAAGAACCAACTGCTATGCCTTGGCATCAGCATGTCTCGATGAATATGGCGCAGAGTTTTCCGGATGGGACATCGCAGCAAGATCCGCTGCGGGCAAATCAACCGTGAATGTACTTCCCTGCCCGGGCTTGCTGGTGACGGCGATCTTGCCGTTGTGTCCTTCGACGAACGCTTTGACGAGTGCAAGGCCAAGCCCCGTTCCCTTGATACTTCCTCGAGATGCGTTTGACGCCTGATAGAATCTTGTGAAGATCCTCGGTAGGTCCTCAGACGCGATGCCGATCCCCGTGTCGCTGACTGATACACGTGCGCCGCTCCCGTTGCGCGAGACGGTAATGGAGACCCTTCCACCGCTATCGGTGTACTTAATGGCATTGCTCAGAAGATTTGAGAAGACCTGCGAGAGCTTGTCGACATCAGCCATGACGTATGGAATAGGGCTGGCGGAGACGGCGATCTCGATCCCCTTTCTCTCGGCGAGGACCTGGGCGTCGTCTACAGCTGCAGCAACAATCGAGAGCAGATCGGCAAGCACGAGCTCGTATTCCATTTTCCCCGCTTCGATCTTCGCGATATCAAGGAAGGCGTTCGTAAACTTGATGAGCTTGTCGATGTTGCCGCGCATCGAGCCAAGGACGCGGAGCTGTTCCGGATTCAGTTTGCCGAGCTTTTGCTCAGACAGGATGTACTGTGCAGAGAGGATGGTCTGCAAAGGCGTGCGCAGCTCATGCGAGATCTGTCGCATCAAGCCAGCTTTGTACTCGCTGATTTGCCGGAGCTGGTTGCTCATGTCGTTCACCGCATCGGCGAGGAGAGCGGTCTCATCGTGTGATGACACTTGTACCTGCTCGAACGCTCCGCGTGCAATCTGCTGGGTTCCTTTGATGACTGTCTGGATCGGACGGGTAATGGTGCGCGTGATGAAGAATGCGATCGTAAGAGCGACAGCCAGCGTGCCGAGCGTCAGCACAAGCGCAACACGAACCGACTGCTGCGCGGTAGCCTCCACATTGGTCATCGCCAGATCGATGGAGGACTGGTTCAGCCGGATGAAACGATCCAGCGCGTCGTGGAGAAGTGGAAACACCTCGAACTGAGCTTGGTCAAATATCTCTATAGCGCCCCTGGGGGTCGTCTTTGCGAGTGCCTGTTCTGCGAACAATGACGATCCGAATCCATCATGCTTGGCCCTGACGAGTTGCAGGATCTCGTACTTCTCGCGATCGGTCTGGGCTTCGATAAGAGAATCAAGATCATCGGTAAACCGGGCGCTGCCTTCGGCGAACAGGGCAAAGTACGCGTTGTCGCGCGCGATCAGGTATTTCTGAGCATCCCGCTCTTCATCATACAAACGGGTTCTCAATTGCTTGGCGAGATTGATCGAGAAGACGTCAGAGGAAAGCGAAGTATGGGCCGCATTCGATACTGCGTTGAGCTCGTACACCATGTACCCATTCACGCCGATCATGATCAGAATGATGGCCAGGAACCCAACCATCATCTTTTTGTAGATCGTCAGTCTCATCAGTCTTTCCCTTCAATCACCACCATGGCGACGACGTGGCTCTCCGAATGCGATAGTGAAACGAAAATGGAGGCATGCGAGAGCGATTCCTTGAGCTTTCCGGAGAGTGTAATATGAGGCTGACCCAGGGTATCGTTCATGACTTCAACATCCTTCCAGGCGAAGTCTCCCCGCCGCCCCGTGGCAAGAGCCTTGCTCACGGCCTCCTTTGCCGCGAAGCGTGCAGCGAAGTGTTGCGCTGTGTTGTGCTTGGCGGTGCAATACGTGATTTCCGCAGGCGTAAAGATTTTTTCCAGGAATGACTGACCGAGGCTGTCGATGCTCTTCTGTATTCGCTGGATCTCCAGGATATCGACGCCGACGCCTTTCACCATATGTCACTCATGCCTAGAACGTCTGTTCTCGGTGTCGATAACAGTGAGCAGCTCCGAGACGTCGTTGATCTCGTACGTGGCGTTGGACTTGACAGTGCCGAAGGTATCGCCGTACCGCGCAAACACGGTGGTCATTCCCACCGCCGCAGCTCCAATCATGTCCCGCTCAGCCCAGTCACCAACCATGATTGCCTCGTGAGGCTGTATTCTGAGTAGCTCAAGCGCTTTCCGGAATGGAGCGGGGTCGGGCTTCCGTTCTCCCGTGTCTTCAAACGTCACAACATAGTCAAAGATATGATGGAAATTGAGATAGCAGAGCCGCAGCCATGCTTCACGTCCGGGGGCGTCCGACACAACGGCAAGCTTGAGCCCGCGCTTCACGAGCTCAACGAGCGTGAGATTCACGTGGGGGTACGGGACAAGCGCCGCTTCCCGTGCACGCCGATACGCAATGATGCCAGCCGAGAGGATCTTGTAATCAACTTTCTGAAAGACATCGTACAGGAGTTGATCGAAGACGTTCTGAAACTCGATCCCTCTCTCTTTATATATGGTGTCGATCCGTTCCTGCGCTTGCTCGGGTGCAAGCTTCAGCCCGGCATCGATCATCCAGTGGATGGCAGCGCCGATCGCCTCTCGCTTCATCTTCATGAAGTCGACGAGCGTGTTGTCCAGATCGAATATGATGCCTTTGATCATGGGGCAGATCCGCGGAGAGTCTTTACGTTGCGCGCCACTTCATCCTCGATGAACTCACGCAGAGCCGGCTTGATGAACACGTTCTCGAGCCCGATCTCATGGAGCGCCAGTCCGAATACCGATGCCTTCTTGTTGGGCATGAGCCTCTTGTTGATCAGAAGTATCCGGTCGGGCTTCAGGATGCAGTAGCCCCCTTCGAAGTCACCTTTCTCGTAGCGGACGCCGACGCCCAGTTGTGCGGCAAGCCGTTCTTCAACTGCGCTGGCAGCTTCTGTTCCG